>JAGBGB010000095.1 GCA_017936205.1 Oscillospiraceae bacterium | reverse complement strand
GTCTCGGCACCGTCCATGCCCTGAGCACGGTTCAGGGGATCCTCGTGGAGAATGGCGCTATTGATCCGAATGCCCTGTTCGGTTTCTGTCCACTCACGAGCGAGGAAGGCGGCGGAATCTCCAATGCCCTTGTAGCCCTGCCACTGAGTCTGCAGCTGCTGTACTTGTTCTAAGTCGTGTTCTAACTTTAGCTGATCTACGAAGAGCTTCTGATTGTAGAATTCTAACAGCTCCTCGGGAGAAAGGGCTTCCTCTAACTCCCATTCCTCCTCTATGCCGTCAACATCCTGCAGAATGCTCAGGATGTCAAGCCATAAGCCATACTCCTCCATACTCATGAGCTCACCGTTCATGGTAATGTGGCTGAGCTCCGACACGAAGGCTGCCTCATAGTTTTCGGGCTTCCAGAGGATCTGCACTGCATCCATGGAGGTGTTTTGGTTGTTCTGTACCAGCTCATAGATGATCTCCGTCTTCAGCTTAAGGGAAGAACCGTCCATGGAGTAGAATTTCCACCCGCCGAGACTTTCGGGGAGGGCTTCTCCTTCATGGTCCTTCCAGTCGGCATAGCTGTATTGGATGTAGAAGCATCTGCTCCCATCCAACTCCGCAATGCCCACAGAGCCTGCAGGACCTCCTGCATTGTTGTAGAAAACAGGCTCCTTCTGCAGCAGAGGGGTTACCACATTGTCCACAAGAGTGTAAACATCGCACACGAACAGACAGCCGTGATCCTCGTTGATGTCCGTATACATACGGATCCATTCCTCTACACCGTTCAGGTCTATATCGTAGAAAATGCTTTCACCGAAGTTCTTCTGCGCACGGAGCTCTGCGGCGGCATCCACCACCGCATTGTAATAAAGGGAAACCTTGCTCCCGTCTGAGGTGATTGCAGACTCTGTGGAAGGCTCTGTGGTGGGCTCAGGTGTAGCTTCTGTAGTGGATTCTGTGACGGAACTGCTTGTGGATCCCGTGGTGGGCTCTGTGGTGGGCTCTGTGGTGGGCTCGGTGATCGTAGTCGTGTTCTGTGCCGGAGGTTCTGTGGTAGCTTGTACGGGATCCCATTCTTGATTCGAGTCAGAGCAGCCAACTAACAGGCACAGGAGCAGCACAAAACTAAATGATACAAGAAAACGTTTCATAGCTCCGGTCCTTTCTACTTGTCCTCTTTGGAGAGGTTTTTCTGCATTTCCTTCAGGCAGCGGTTCAGTTCACGGGCTTCTAAATAATTCAGGAGCCAATCGAAAAAGCACAGACCTGCCACGACTACGGGAACCGTCAGAGCCACAACGATCAGCTGTGCCCAGGTATGGATCCCGTGTCTTCCTGTTGCCACGAAGGTCAAAATCATGACCTCACCGATGATGATCTGAAGGATCCTGCGCCGGATCAGCTGCGTGATGCTCAGCCGCTCCGGGTGGAAGGTCAGCAGCACGGGAAGGGCACACACCAGCGCCAGCACAGTGGGAGTGAACATCTCCCAATATTGCAGCTCGTGTTCCCGACCCACCAGAAGGCCGCTGATCCCTATGACGAGGGAAATCAGAACATGGGCTGTCAGGAAGGTTTCCAGATATCTCTTAACATTATCTTTCATACTTAAAACTCCCCCATTCTGAGCTTCATTTCCTTTGCGTACATTCGGGATAGGACCACTTCCTCACCGGTTTTCATTCTGGCAATGACATTGGCACCTATGGAGGGGCGGAAGGATTCGATCTGCAGCAGGTTTATGATGATGGTGTTGGAGCCACGGACGAATTTACTCCTGCTGAATCGGGACTCTACCTCATACAGCCGCATTTTGACCGTATATACCTGCTTGTCCGTATAGGCAAAAATATGGTCGCCTACTGATTCAAAATACAGAATGTCCTTTAAATTCAGCTCATAAGCTGCCTTGCCGATATAGCCTGTCAATGTATTGCTTTTGGTCAGTGCGTAGTCCCGAATATCCGCAAAGTCCTCGGTTAGCTCCACACATTCCAGTACGACCTGTTCATCTTCCTTTTTTGCAATACTTCGGATGGAAACCTTCATAGAGCGTACACCTGCCTTCTCGTTTCAAAATTATGGATATGTTTTCCTGTGTTCCTGCTATTCGGGAATATTATAGCACCTTTTTTCAAAAATTCCTACCCTTCTTTTACATTTTTTCGTTGCTTAGATGAAAGAAGTATGTTATACTTTTTTTATCAAAAAACGGGAGGCCTTTTATGTCGGATTATATTGCGGAATTGTGCCAATTTCTGGATGGGGGAGTTTCTCCCTATCACACGGTTGCTCAGAGCGCAGACTATTTGTCCAAGCGGGGCTTTGAGGAGCTTTCTTTGACAGGTGACTTTTCTTCTATCCGTCGGGGTGGAAGCTATTATATTCAGAACGGGACCTTTTTGGCTGCCCTGACTGTGGGGCAGGAGAATGTGTTCCGTATTGCGGCATCTCACACAGACTGGCCCTGTCTGCGGATCAAGCCTACCCCCGAGCAGACTGCCGGTGGCTGCCTGAAGCTCAGTGTGGAGAGTTACGGCGGTGGGATCTTCAGCTCCTGGATGGATCGACCTCTTTCTCTGGCAGGCCCTGTGCTGCTGAGGACCGAGGATCCCATGAAGCCTGCACTCCGTCTGGTATCTTGGGATGAGGCACTTATGACCATTCCCAACCTTGCTATCCATATGAACCGTGAGGTCAATAAGGGCGTCGCCATAAAAGCCAATGTGGACATGCTGCCCCTTTGCCGAACAGTAGAGGCAGGCTGGAATCAGAACGGCTATCTGCTGGGCAAGCTGGCGCAGAAGCTGGGGGTGGAGGCAGAGGATATTCTCTCCTTCGAGCTCTATGCCTACTGTATGGATAAGGCGACTTTCGTGGGCTTTGAGCAGGATCTCCTGTCTTCTCCCAGATTGGACAATCTGACCTCTGTCCATGCAAGCCTCTATGGTCTGACCCATGCACAGCCTAAGGGCATCAATTTGGCAATTCTGTTTGACAATGAGGAGATCGGCAGCAACACCCGCCGTGGAGGTGACAGCCAGACCCTGACCTGTATTCTGGAGAAGCTCTGCTGTGCGCTGGGTCTAAGTCGCAGCGACTTCCTCAATGCCTGCATGGGCGGTATGCTGCTGTCTTGTGATGTGGCTCACGCAGCCCACCCAAACCATATGGAATTTGCAGACGGAGCCCACGCTCCTATGATGAACCGCGGTCTTGCCTTGAAGCTCAGCCCCAGATACTCCTCTGAGGCAGAAACTGCTGCCGTGGTACGAGGACTATGTGACAAGTACGAGATCCCGGTTCAGGTTTATATGAACCGTGCGGATCTGCCCGGTGGCGGAACGGTGGGATCTATGGCATCCAGTCTGCTGGCTATGCCTGCTGCAGATATCGGTGTTCCCATTCTTGCCATGCACTCTGCATGTGAGCTTATGGGCGTGAAGGATCAGGAGAGCATCTGCCGCCTGTGTACCGCCTTCTTCCAAGCCTGAGCATAATAAGGAGGAGTACAAATGAAAAGACTATTTCCCAAACTGCTGGCAATGCTGCTGATCCTCAGCCTGCTGCTGTCTATAGCTTATGCCAGCCCCCAGGAGGTTCCCACAGATCCCACGGAAACTGCCACAGAGGAGACAGAAACTCCTACAGAGGAGACAGAAGTTCCCACAGAGGGAACAGAAACTCCTACAGAAGAGACAGAAGCTCCCACAGAGGAGACTGAGCTCCCTACCGAAGAAACCGAGGAGCCCACAGAGGAAACGGAAGCTCCCACGGAGCCGGAATATGTCTATCCTGACAATTGGAGCCGTCCCGCTCTGATGTTCGCAGTTGAGAACGGCATTCTGAAGGGGGATGCCATGCACAACCTGAACCCGGAGAAGAACATCACCCGGGCGGAGATGGCTGCGGTTTTGGTTCGTCTCTTAGGAGCGGAGGGCAGTGCAGACCTCAGTGCTTATGCCGATGCGGATCCTGCGGCATGGTATTATACAGAGCTGTCTGCAGCTGTGGCTGCCGGGATCTTCAACGGCACCACTGCCACTACCATTGCGCCTATGGCAT
>JAGBGB010000094.1 GCA_017936205.1 Oscillospiraceae bacterium | reverse complement strand
TTTTTGGAGAAATTACATCATTTTCGGTGGTTTTTGTGTTCATGGCGTTACGCCATGAACCGGACGCGCAATGCGCGCCCCTACGAATGGTACGATAAATCGGAAGTCGGGAAAGAAAAGGAAAGGGACTGTCTTACTTTTGATTTGTAAGACAGCCCTTGGGGTTTATGGGAATTATACGGATAGGGTTTCACTGAGCTCTAAGCCGGGGTTGCGGCGGAGGGTGAAGTCGATGGCCCAGAAGCTGGAGAAGACCAGCAGCTTGTGTCCACGGTAATCCTCTAACAGCTCTGCATCGGAGGACAGATTCAGCTCCTTCTCGTCACAGGGGGACTTGGCAATGAAGCGGAGGACTTCATAGGGCAGCCCTTCCATGCGGAGCTCTACACCGTATTCCGACAGCATTCTGTGACGGAATACATCGAACTGCAGGGTGCCCACAACGCCGACAATGACTTCTTCCATACCGGTATTGGGAACCTTAAAGATCTGAATGGCACCTTCCTGAGCGATCTGCTCCGTGCCCTTGACGAACTGCTTCCGCTTCATGGTGTCTTTGGGGCTGACACGGCAGAAGTGTTCGGGAGCGAAGGTGGGGATGCCGGCGAAGCGGAACTTCTTACCGGGCATACAGATGGTATCTCCAATGGAGAAAATGCCCGGGTCAAAGACACCGATGATGTCCCCTGCATATGCCTCGTCAATGATCTCTCGTTCCTGTGCCATCATCTGCTGAGGCTGGGACAGGCGGAGCTTCTTGTTGCCCTGCACATGGAATACTTCTGCTTCTCGTTCATACTTGCCCGAGCAGATCCGCATGAAAGCAAGACGGTCACGGTGCGCCTTGTTCATGTTGGCTTGGATCTTAAAGACAAAGGCAGAGAAGTCGGGACTGAAGGTGTCGATCTCACCACAATCCGCTGTACGGGCAAGGGGTGGCGGGGTCATTTGCAGGAAGGCCTCCAAGAAGGGCTCTACACCGAAGTTGGTCAGAGCGGAGCCGAAGAACACGGGAGAAAGCTGTCCTCTGCGGACTTCTTCCATATCGAAGTCCCGTCCGGCACCCAACAGCTCTACATCATCCCGAAGCGTCTGCCAGCGGCTTGCGCCGATGATCTCCCCAACCTGAGGATCTTCCAGAGCGATCTCCATCTTCTCTGCACGCTTCTTGCCGGAGACACCGGAGAAGAAGTTGATCTGACTCTTCTGACGGTCGTATACCCCTTGGAATTCCTTGCCGCAGCCAATGGGCCAGTTTACTGCATAGGTCTCAATGCCCAGCTCCCGTTCTAGCTCGTCTAACAGGTCGAAGGGATCCTTGGTTTCACGGTCCATCTTGTTCACGAAGGTGAAAATGGGAATGTGCCGCATAGCGCAGACCTTAAACAGCTTACGGGTCTGTGCCTCAACACCCTTGGAGCCGTCAATGACCATGACTGCAGAGTCTGCAGCCATAAGGGTTCGGTAGGTATCCTCAGAGAAGTCCTGATGTCCCGGGGTGTCCAGAATGTTGATGCAGAAGCCCTCGTACTGGAACTGCATTACAGAGGAAGTAACGGAAATACCGCGCTGCTTCTCGATCTCCATCCAGTCGGAAACGGCTGCACGGGCATTCTTCTTGCCCTTAACTGCGCCTGCCTGAGCAATGGCTCCACCGTAGAGGAGGAACTTTTCTGTTAAGGTAGTTTTACCTGCGTCAGGGTGGGAAATAATGGCGAAGGTACGCCGACGATTGATTTCTTTCTGTAAATTAGACATATTTTATCACTCCGTAGAATGTTTGTTGCGAAAACGCACTTTATCTTACCACAAAAACCAAAGAAATACAATACTCTTCTTGCAAATTGCCGTACTTCTTGCTATAATACAAGGGGATCCACAGGGATTCCAACGATTCTACTTTACCCGGAGGCGAACTATGAACTTGATTTATTCCGGCCTATCTGCCCAAACCGTGACAGATATGGTCATGGGATTCAGCGGTGTGATCAGTGTGATCTTCCTCGTTGTGATCCTGTTTTTTGGCTGCTATGGTATGTATGGTGTCATAAAGCTGCGGAAGGAGCAGTATTTGATCCCCCACAGACTGATGTACCCCAACTATTGCAGTGGGGATGACTGTGAGGATCCCGGAGAATATATGGATTACATCCGTCCTCGGTTGACGATCCTCAGTGTGACCATGCTGTTGGGTGGCTTGCTGCTGTTTTTGGGATATTTCATCCCCACGCTCAGAAGCCTCGGGATCACTCTGATCCTCTATATCACAATCTTTGCAATGTACATCTGGTACAGCCTTTGCTTACGTAGGGCAAAGAAAAAATACTGGTAATGGGAGGAAGAAACATGAGAATTCTCGCTGCTGCAGAGCAAACGGATATGTTCGGAGCCATGACAGATACTCTGGATCTGGTTCTGCTGATCATTCTTCTGGTCGTCGGCATCTATGGCCTGTATACTGTGATCCGCTTGAAGAAGGAGTATATGCTCTTCCCAAATAAGTTCCTGTATCCTACCGGCTGTACCCCGGAGACCTGTCTGGATGAGGGAGGCTATATTGATTATATCATTCCCAAGCTGACCATTCTCAGTGTGGTGAGCTTGATCCTTGGCATTGCCTACGGCATCCGCATCTATGTTTTTGGGGATGTACAGAGCTTTATCATTGAATTGGCAACGATCCTGCTGCCGGCGGGCATCCTGTTCTGGTACGCCCTGATCCAAAACAAAGTATCAAAACGATTCTGGTGATCAATTATGAAAATTGTAGTATTAGATGGATACGCATCCAACCCCGGAGACCTGAGCTGGGAAGCTCTGGAGCAAATGGGGGAATTGACCGTTTACGAAAGAACCAAGCCCGAAGAACTCCATGAACGGATCCGTGATGCACAGATCATTCTGCTGAATAAGACCCCAATGAATGCTGCGGCTTTCGAAGCGGATCCCAAGCTGAAGCTGATCTCTGTTCTGGCTACGGGCTATAATATCATTGATTTGGAAGCTGCCAAAGCTCACGGTGTCCGTGTCTGCAACGCAGGCAGCTACTCCACCAACGCAGTGGCGCAGATGACCTTTGCGCTGCTGCTTGAGGCAACCCAGCAGGTAGGCTCCCATGATGCTGCGGTAAAGGCAGGGCAGTGGAGCGAGAGCAAGGACTTCTGCTTCTGGAACCGCCCCCTCATGGAGCTGGCAGGGAAGACCATGGGACTGGTTGGCTTCGGTGCCATTGCACAGCAGGTAGCTAAGGTGGCAGAGGCCTTCGGTATGCGTGTGCTTTATACCACCCGTCACAAGCATGAGGATCCTCGTTATGTATCTCTGGATACCCTGTTGGAGCAGTCCGATGTGATCTCCCTTCATTGTCCCCAGACTGCAGAGAATCTGAAGATGATCAACCCCAATAGCCTGTCTAAAATGAAGGACGGAGCCATCCTCATTAACACCGCCCGTGGTGGATTGGTAGATGAGGAAGCGGTCTACACGGCTTTGGAACAGGGAAAGCTGGCATATTATGCAGCGGATGTAGTCTCTCAGGAACCCATCCGTCAGGACAATCCCCTGCTGAGGGCGAAGAACTGCTACCTGACTCCCCACATTGCTTGGGCTCCAAAGGAGACCCGACAGAGGCTCCACAGCATCAATGAGGAAAATGTCCGCGCCTTCCTCTCCGGCTACCCCCAGAATGTAATTGTATAAGAAGCTCCGGGAGCAGCTTGCAGGATAGCAAGCTGCTCCCTTGTTATTCTTTGACAATCATATCAGGTATTCCTACCACCACAAGAGTAAATTCCGATTTGTCGCTCTGTTGAGCGACAAATCGAGTTGAAAGTTGAAAGTGGAAAGTTGAAAGTTATCCTATTTGTAAGTCTGTTCTTGATATGTTTGTTTTTCTTATAAAAACTACCCATATTTCCGAAAAACTATAGTAATTAGTTTTTAGGTTATCACCATTAGTAAGCATAACCGAAGCTGTTGTAGTGTGTGAATCCAACAACAGGCGGGATCCCTTGCGAATAACA
>JAGBGB010000093.1 GCA_017936205.1 Oscillospiraceae bacterium | reverse complement strand
TGCCGCCGCCACCGCCCTGTAGCCACAGAACCCCTACTCCGTCCACATTGAGACCGGGGGTAATGCCTCCTACGAAGAAGTTCACCCGATCCAGAATGGGAACATCGTTAAGGCTCTTTATGCCGATGCCTGCCCGCATACTGAAGGAGGCGAAGTGGCACTGACCGTCTACACCGAAGGACCAGTCCCCCACCGTATGGATGGACAGAATGCCCTCCAATGCAGGGAGCTCCGCAATGTAGGGCGGAATGCCCAGAGCGATCTCCATGTTCACGCCCAGATATTCGCCGCCGAAAAGCACATCGTCAACGACGATAGAGGCTGCGTTATAGCCGGGAGTATCATCCACGGTCATATCAGAGAAGCGGCCGTTGTTCAGATCCTCGGGGGTTGCATCGGTTTTTGCAGTCTGGCTGCGGTAATTTGCCTGCTTGTTCAGAGCGCGGATCTCAGCAGGGGTCCACTTGATCTTGTTGTGCTCCGCACAATCCCAGGAGGAGCCCAGAATATCCTTGGTAGCAGCAAATCTGCCCCCCAGCACAATATTATTGCTGATGGATTCCGGGATCAGGAAGGACAGATCCATTGCCGCACCGAAGGACATCACACGTGTCTCTGCTGCCTTCTCGGTGGGAGCGTTTGCATGAGCGATCACACCTAACTCACCGTACTTGAACTCGAACAGCAGTCCCATAAGGCTCTGGAAGCCCTGTCCCACCGAGGGCCACAGCAGAGCCATAGGCTCGCCGCTTTCCTCTCTTGTGCGCATACCGTTCTCGTCATAGGTAATGAGGCTGTAGTCCTTGCCGGCTTCCAGCTCGGTAAGAGTACACATACCGCTCCATACAGAGGTGTTGCTGCCGGTGGTGTACAAGTCTGCATCGAAGTCTACGATCACAGAGCCTTCCTTCTCTGTAATGGTGGTGGTACCGTTCTTAATGTCCAGACAGCCGTTCATGGTCATGACATTGTTCTCCCCGTTGAGGGAAACACCCTGATAGACCACGGAGCCGTCCTCCTTCTCCTCACGGATGAAGCTGCCACGGAATTCCAGAAGCACATCCTTCCGCAGGAGTCTGCCACTTGCCAGCTCTGCCCAGTATTCCTCCTCATCTCCGAAGCGTTGGATGGAATAGGAGTAAGAATCCCCATATTCCTCCACCTTGACCACCGCTAAGAAGCCATAGCAGTCGTTCTTATACTTCATCTCAGAGGATACGTGGAAGCGCAGAGCCTGCCCGGACACATCCTCCTTGGTGGTGTCCGTATAGTCCAGAGTCAGCTGATACATCCCATCTGCCAGAGTTCCGGGAGCTTCCTCCGTCAGGAGCAGGGTCATGACATTGGTAGAATCATCGATCTGGATCTGGGAGGAGGGGATCTCCACAGCCTCCTGCCCGTTGATCCGGAAGCCGTCCATACGGCTGAGCATCAGCTTGTAGGAGGCTGCATCTGCCAGCATGGAGAAATTCTCACCTGTAATATACAGGGTTCTCAGTCCGGCAGAGAAAACGGTCTCGGGAGAAGCCCCGGTGAACTTCAGGGCAGGAGCCCGTTCCACAGAGCCCGGGAGGAGAATGTAGCTGTGTCCCTGACCCAGCAGGTTCTTCTGCATGATCTGTCCCGTTCCCAGAGTGGCATCGTCGGAAACATCATAGAGCTTATAATGGATCTTTCCATACTGCCCCGTTGCCTTAGGCTGTGCAAGAAAGCTCCAAGTGAACTCCAACTGCTCCCCGGGGGTCACATCCAGAACCTCTACAGAATAGGGCTTGTCGTAGGTGCTGTTGGTAGGGTTCCCTTCCCCATCCAGAGGATCCATTCCGCCGGCGGCGTAGACAACGATGCGGATCTTGGAATATACCCTCTCGGAGATATTCTCGATATAGGTTTTTACGCTGAATTTGCCGCCGTTTTCGTAGCTGCTCTGATCCTCTGCGCCGGTTTCATCTGTAGCGAACTGCAGAATATCCGGGGCATTTACATTGACCGCCATGGAGTCGACTTCCGTCACTGTCTCGTTGGAGTACACGCCGTAGTTGGTGGCAATGGAAGCCGTAGCTCCGGTATGGACCTGCCCCATCTCAAAATACTGAGCATAGGCACTGTCGGAGGTCAGATATTTGGGGTTGCTGTAGTTGGTAAAGCAGAAATCGGGGTCCGGAGTGTAGTCAAAGACCGTAGATGCCAGATTGTTCCAGTGGGCAAAAATGGTCTCATAGGGCTTGCACTCCCTGCCATCTACCGCAGCATTGATGGTGTAAGCAATGATTCTGGGATCATAGGGATCCGTGGCTGCGTAGAAGGACTTGTTATAGCCGTCCTCTCCAAGGGCAGCTTCCCGTTCCAGATAGACATTCTCCACCTTGTAGTAGGCATAGTCCTGGAAGCCCAGAGCAGTATCCATGAGGATACGGCATTGGATCTGTGCAGGCTCGCCCCTGTTCTCTACGCTGTAGCTGATCTGTGCAGTGCCGTGCTCCGTGGAGCCGGTGTTTACCAGAGTAATGGTCTGGACGAAGGTCAAGTCATCTACAGACCAAGTGGCATTCAGCGCACCGTTTTCCTCCGTAACAGCAATAGCGGAGCTGCCCGGATACTTGCCGCCGAAGATGTATTCCTTGGTCTGTCCGTTGCGGCTGACCCGGAAGGAGGTGAATGAGGTGTTATCCTCATCATATTCAAAGACCAGATACTGTTCGTCGTCGAACTTATTGACCTTATCTCCCTCCACGGTGCGGATGCCGAAGCCACCTGTCTTCTCAGACACAGTGACCTTAATGTACCCATTGCTCAGCTCAGGGCCGTAACCGGGCTCCAAGGCGTGAACGATCATAGGCCCTAAGCCCTCCAGAAGGTCGGCAGGCACAGTGCCTGCAACCATTCCGAGGACCAACAGGAGGGCAAGGATTCTTTTTACACTTGATACGATCTGTTTCATTTCTTATCCCTCCACATAAATATAAATCACAAATTCCACACGATCCTGACTGCGGACATAGATGGTGTAGTGTCCCGTACCTGTGACGTCGAACTGCATATCCTCCACAGTCTCGGCGCTGTACTTCATCTGTCCGGTGGTGTAAAGACCCTTGCGGTACTTGATCACCAGAGGCTGATCGGTCATTTCTTCCATGTTGATCAGTTCCAGAGTGATATGGGTGCTTTCGCCGCCGTTCTTCAGGAATACCTTATCATAGGGAACGCCCACTTCTCCGTTAATCTTCAGCAAGGGGGAGCCCTCTGCCATAATATACAGGTTACGGGAGATGGTGGTAACATTGCCCGCTGCATCGGTAGCGGTGTAGGTCAAGGTGTACAAGCCTGCCTCTATGGATGTGGGATAGCCCGTAACCGTAAGGGCAGGGCTCTTGTCCTCGTTATCTGTCACCTTAACACCGGTGTGGATAGCTGCCAGCATCTCCTCCACAGAGGCATCTGCGGTGACCAATACGGTAGATCCATCCAGCTCGATCACAGGAGCCACGTTATCCTTAGGCTGTGCTGCTACCAAGATCTGCAGCAGCTCTCCGGTGCTCATATCCTTCAGGCTCAGGATGTGCAAGCCTGCGGAGTTGGGCAGAGTCAGAGCTGTCCATACATGGGCTTCAAGCTTACCCATGGGGCTTCCGCTCAGGGTAGCCTCTGCTGCCTTATTCACACGGACATAGATCGTTGCACCTACGGCAGGCTTCAGATCCTCCAGGGGATCTGTGGTCGCCTCAGTGCCCTCTGCACTCATGCTGAATTCTGCTGCCAGCTCCAATGCATCTACCTCGGCATTCTCGGTGACTGTGTAGACCGTTCGGTTGCCTGCCTTGTCGGTGAAGGTAAGCGCTGTCTTCTTGTTATGGGTGAAGATCTGACTGTGCTCTGTGCTGTAGGCAGGAACAGATACGCCGGACAGGATGGTTTCTTCACTTGTGGTGAAGGTAATGACCACGCTGCGGTTATCCTCCGCCATCTGAACGCTGCTTACGGTGACTACGGGAGCCTGCTTATCGATGCAGCTAACGGGGCTGAGAGTGTAGTAGCCCTTGCGTCCGCTGGCAGAGGCGGTGAATTCCACCACGATCTGCTGATCCACATTATCCTCATAGCTCAGCTCAATGGTAGTTGCGGAGAAGCTGACACGGACAGGAAGGGTGGCATCCAGCGGTGCACCTGCGTAATTCTCAGCTTCGGGATCATAGGTGTAGAGCTTCACGCTGCTGATGGCATTGTTCATACGCAGCTGTGCCACCACATCACGGTTGACCATACCGCTCTTGTCCGGGGAAACATTGCTCTGTCCCGAGGGCGCCTCTGTTCCGAACCATTTGACCTGATTGACCTTTGCAGGGGCAGTATTCAAGCCATTGACTCTGGCAACCGCCGTTCCGATATTGCCCATGGCATCCTGATAGGTGAAGGTGTAGCTGCCATTGGCTGTGAAGATGTAGTAATACCGCACAGCCATAACAGGGATCAGCTCCCCGGTCTGCTCATCTACCTTCGTACCAACCTGAACCTCCTTGCTCAGCACATCGGCGGACAGGGGGATAATGGTCTCAAACTTCTCTTCCTCCGTGGGGAAGAAGGTGGCGATCACCACTGCATACCCATTCTCATCCCGACTGACCTCATAGCGAGGTGTGAGGACAGGAGCTTGATTGTCGATGCTGCCAATGATAACGCCGGGAATGGAGCGAATATTGCCGTATTCATCAATCACATGCACATCGAAGGTGGTATTGTCTGTCACAGTCACCGTAGCACTTCTGCCGCTGACAGAGAGCTCCGCAGCCTCTACGGTGCTGCCCTCTACTGCGGTAGCATAGTCCTCAGGTGCCGGTGCTCCTGCAGGCAGGATCAGGATCTTTGTAGCACTGACATCGTTGACAGTGAATACCAGACGGAAGCCCTGTACCGCACCTGTGTTCAAATACTCGTTCAGCTCAGAGCCATGGTCGGGATTGGACAAATGGGCAAGGGCATTGTAGCGCCCTGCTGTCATGGCAAAGAGGTTGACCTGCACCTCCGGTGCATCTGTGTCTCTTTCTTCAGGAGCCGCCAGATCACAAGGCAGAACTGCGGTCAAGGAGCCTGTGTTCCCTGCACGATCCATATACTCGAAGGTGTAGGTGTCTCCCTTCTTGCTTCCCAAGGGGAACTCATAGGAGCCGGGACCGTTGGTCACATAGAGCACCTCTGTATCACAGACAAGCTGTGCCACAACTGCCTCTGCGCCGCTGCCGGGATCCAGCACATCATAATTCTGATCGTAGTAGACGATATAGGCAGGATCCAGAACCTTATCAATATTGCTGACCTGCACCACTCTGCTCTTGCCGTCCTGGGTTTGGATGGTAATGGTACAGTTTTCCTCTACGGTAATGGTGCCCTTGGCGGGATCCTCTGCATCGATCTCTCCCACAGCCCCCTTGTCAGAGGCAATGGACAGGAGCTGATCATATTCTCCCGTAGCCTTGGCAGTGAGGGTCACTGCTCCGTTGGTAGGCTCTGTGGTAGAATAGCTTACATCAATGCCCAGCTCTCCGAAGGCATCCACATAAACTTCCAGATCATATTCGTCTCCGAACAGGTCTGTTACACGGAAGCTATAGCTGCCATCCTCCACGATCATAGGGGCCGTGGTGTAGAACTGGCGGTAACCGTAGTAGCTGTAGATCGTTTCGATCTGCTTCCCGGCGCCGTAGCCCTCAATGGCTGCGAAGGGCATATCAGAAGCCAGACCCACCTCGCCCTTCTCGTTCACTGCACCAAGGTCACCGTTTACCTCTCCATTTTCATCCAGAGTGAAGGGAGTGAAGCTATACTCGTGGGAGCCTGCAGAATATTCCCGATCGCCGGAGGATACATTCCCCATGGCATCTGCCATAGAAACCGTCAGTACTCGATCCGGTGTATCGTAGTTGCATTCCGGGTCGTACTTCCAGGTTCCCCAGATCTCCACCTCAACCCAGCCAACGATATCAGTGTCGGGATCCTCCGGGTCTGTGTATTCCCCCTCTTGGAGCACCTGGGTGCGGTAAATGCCGTTGTGGGTGGTATCGTAGCTCTCCCAGACAGCATAGGTGCCGTCCTCATTCTTTAGGAGCTCACCGTTTTCGTCCACTGCCAGAGGAATGGGCATGGTGATCTGCTGGGTATTGGAAGCCCGTTCCTCCCCGCTCAGCCCCATAAGCAGAGCAGAATAATCAGGGTCAAAGGTCAGAGTCATATTCTTGGCATTCATAATGCTGTCATAGTCATAACCATAGACCGTAAAGTGGAAGCTCGCGCTGGTGCTGTAGTATTCGTTGGGATCTGCCGCATCTGTGAAGCCCACATGGGCAGGACCCTCGCCGTCGATATCCACCAGCTGCCCATTTTCGTCCCGGAGTGCAAAGCTCTTCGTAGAAAGGTTGCCCTGATTGTCAATGAGATAGAAGGTGGCATCCATATCGTCCGTAAAGACATAGGGATTGGTATAATAGGCATAGTTAGAATCCAGATAACCGAAGCGGAGTTTTTCCTCTGAAGAGGGATAAATGGCTCTTGCTGTAACGGAATTAACGCCTACACCATTCTTACTGGTGATCAGGGTATCCAGCTCCCAAGGCTCTGCCTGTCCGAAGACATTGACCGTCAGTTCCTTTTCGGTAACGGTGCCGTTAATGGAGCGGATCTCGTAGACCAGTAGGTTATAGCCCTCCACGAAGGGGAGCTTCATGGCCTCATAAGGCTGAGCTGTATTGGCATCTGCCAAATAAGGAACATATTGGACGGCTTGCCCATTCCTGCCATCGGTGGACAGCAGGAGCCCGGTTGCAGCATCGTCTAAGCCTGCTGCTGTGTTGAAGGTATGGTTGTAAACTCGGATCTGAGGCTGCACATCGAAGCTCGTCCAGTACAGGGGATCATTCTCCTTATCCCGTCCACCTGCGTTAAAGGTCAAATAGGTATCCAGAGTCCAGCCCTCCGGTGCGGTATCCAAGCCAAGGACGATCTCCTTCCCTGCCAAGTAGTCCGCTTCTACAGAAGCCTCGTCCCATGCAACTGCGTTCTGATACACGCCCTCATGGTCGTAGACCTTGTAGTAGCCATCCAGAGTAATGTCCAGCTCCGTAGCATCCATAAAGAGCTTCCCTAATGTAAAGGTCTTTACCTCTCCCGTATAGCCGTTGGACAGGGTCAGAACCATGGTATACCAGCCGTTCTTCACGCACTTGCCCGGGTCTACGGTTACGGTGTAGGAGCCGTCTGCAGAGGGCTCCAAATTCCAGCTCTGGCAAACCTCTGTATTTTCGCCAACACCTGTATAGGAAGAACTGCCGGTGTAGTACAGCCCCACCTTGGTGTTTTCGAAATCCACATTGTTCAGCCCATACTGCACCTCCTCCGTATCCGTGGTATTGACCAGACGGAAGCTGACGGAGGCATTGTCCAGATTCTTGGCAGGCGCTCCGGTAGTGTAGTTCAGCACCTCGCTGTTCTCCATATAAATGCTGTCCACGCCGAATTCCATACTGCCTGCCAGATATACGGTGCTGATATCCACCACCGATTCTGCGGAGGTGAAGTTCAGCATCTCCGCTTGATGATAGGCAGAGGGGTTGTTGTTCAGTGTAAAGCTCTCTAAGGAGCTGGTGGTGACCAGATACAGCTCCAAAGGACCGTAGAAGTTCCTGAAGTAGTAGTCCAGATCACTCATACAGCCGGTCTGGGACACAGCGGTGCCGGACAGGCTCACACTGTAAAAGGCGCCGGAGTTGTTCTCCGGATCCAATGTACCCCTTACATAGAAGAGGTTGCCGGGCAAGAGGGTCGAATTGGAGCCCCCTGCCTCCATAAATTCTTGGAACAGCCGGAAGAAGTCCTCTCCGTACATGGGGCCATCGGGATTGGTGGAGCCATATTCCCAAGGATCGTAGTACCAGTAAGCATTCTGATTTCTCATATCCGGGAAGAGCAGAACGGTTCTGGGTGTGTTGTTATAGCTTCCGTCATTCTCATAGGTAGGCGCATTCAGGATCACCTGGGGATACTTCATAGGATCCGTTGCAGAGTTCACCGTGATCTGAGAGGTGCTCTTCGCCTTTGTAAAGTTGAAGCTTACAGTGTCGTAAGTAATGGTGTCCCGATTTCCCAACTGATCCTCTACCGTTACCACCAGATAGCATGCACCGCTGTCGGGGTTTTCTTCTGCGGAATAGTCATAGGTGTCGCTGAGCTTTGCAGCATAGCTTCTGTTCAGACCGTTTCCAAGGTCGCTGCCTGTCAGGATCACAGGCTCCCCGGGGCTAAAGTCCGTCTGCGCACCCAGCTTATAGAACCACTGATAGGTGATCCGCTTAAGGTTGTAATTGTCCGTTGCTCGGAAGGCAGCACTGAAGGTCACATTGCCGTTTCCGTAATTGGGCTCCATTCTCAGCCATGCAGTAGCACTTGCCTCGGGAGCCACGGTGTCCACCTGGTGCTTCAGGGTATAGACAGTGTTAGCCGCCTTGTTGCCTGCCCAGTCCTCTGCATAGACCGTCAGCTTACCCTTAAAGTAAATGCCGCTTTCCTCCATACCGCCGTCGGTATAGTTGTAGTCCGTGTTCTTATCCAGCCTGATGTGCAGATAATAGTCCCGACCCTCGGCAATATCCTCCACGGTATTCTTAGCGGTTCCGGTGGTGGCAGAGCTCCACGCAGCACCCTTGTTCACCTGCTGGGTGTTGTCTATGTACCACCAATAGCTGTAGGCATCCCCGTCCGGCATTTCCATGGTAAACTCTATGGGCTTACCGGAAACATCAGAATACCCGGCGCCGGGGATCTTAGTCTCGGAAAACTTCAGAGGAACGGTAAAATACTCACCCTCCACCTCTGCGTAGGGGACATACACCCCCTCTGTAGCTGTCAACTTGGTAGAGATCACAGGCTTATCCACATCTAAGGAAACATTCTGTGCCGGTGTCATGAGAGCATCCCCTGACAGGGTGTTTCCTGCAAAGTCCGATACGGTCATGTTCGCGAAGGAATCGATCATGATCCGCTTCCCTGCAACCTGCATTCCCTCCGTAATGGTCAGATCATCGAATACTACGGTATTGCCCCAATGCTTCTTAATGCCCAGCTCAATGGGCTTTCCGTCGGCATCTGCAATGCTCAGTACTGCCTTGGCATCTTCGGGAACCTCTACGCTCTCGGAATAGGTCACCGTGAAGCTGATCGTATCTCCCGCGCCGGCATACACATAGCGGTTGTCGCCGGAGTTGGCATTCCAGTCTGTAGGAGGCTTGCTGCTCACAGTGCTGATATCTCTGCCGGACATGGTCACATTGCTCAGTCTGGGCGCCACACCGTCATAGGTCACGCTATAGCAGCTGGTATCACTCTTGTCCCAACGCAGATAGTTACCGGACAGATCGGTGATCTTAGTGGGAGAGGTCAATTTGGGACCGGAAAGCCGGGAGCCGTTTCCCTGATACAGGTACAGCTCGCTGGATTCCAGAATGGGCTGCTCATTGGTGATGCCCGTAATATAAATGTTGTTCACAGACTGGGGAACCGTGAACTGGAAGGTCATTTTATTCCCCACAAGGGAAACAAAGTCAGCAGCTAAAGTATAGCTGGTATTCTCATTTCTTCCTTCCCCTGCCTGTGCTCCGTAGTAGGCAGCCAGATTCAGCTTCAGCTCCTCGGGAACCCGGTTGTCTGCAAAACGGACATCCTCACTGAAGGTCAGAATGATCTTATCCGTCACATTGCCATTTGCCAGACTCTGATAGCTTTTTCCGGCAATAGATACATCGGTGATATAGGGCACCGTGGTGTCCAGCATATAGAACACAGAGCCGCCTACCTGAGGATTGCCGCAGTTATGCTGCTTTTGGGAATAGGCTGCATAGGTCAGCGTGGTAGTGTGGAGGGTATCCATCTGCTTCCGCACTGCCTGAGGCGATCCGCTGTTAGAGTTGGCAGAGCCCACATACCAGTGGGAATTGCCCC
The DNA here is from genome assembly GCA_017936205.1 of Oscillospiraceae bacterium. Classification (GTDB taxonomy): domain Bacteria; phylum Bacillota; class Clostridia; order Oscillospirales; family Oscillospiraceae; genus JAZOXB01. Next base: position 1,742 of record JAGBGB010000093.1, on the reverse strand, counting down.
CAAATCTATCTACATCTCCAAAATTCCATTCGTTACTGGTGAGGCGAACACAGGCCTTGCACCAGTGGTCGCTGCCGATCCAGTGGGTACAATAGTCCGGAACTACATTCCCCTCATAGATCAGGGGATAGTTAGGATCGGCAAGATACTGCTTCTCCAGCTCGTTGGGGGTCCACTGGTACTTTGCCCACCAGTAGTCGGTTTTGTCCCGCTTCATAATGTCGGTGCTCAGGGTATTCCCTGCTCCCTTGACATTACTCGAGCTGTTGAGACCGAAGCGATGGTTCAAGCTGAGAGACTCCCCATTGGTCTGCACATAGTTGTCAATGAAGCTGTCGGTGGCATAATCCACAGGCACCAAGTTGATGCCCCGAGCCAGATCCACATCGTAGGCTACCGGCTCAGCCTGAATGGGCAGAACGAAGCCCATAACCAGGCTCAAGGACAGCAGCACACTCAGCGCTCTTTTCCATTTGGATCGTTTCATATGGTTTCCTCCTTTGGTATGATTTACAGATGTTCTTGCTCTGCTGCGAAGGATTTACCGGAAAGGGCATCTCGTTTCTTCAATGTTTGCAGCAGGGATTCGATGGTATGCTCCGCAATGGCTTTCAGATCGTATTGCTTCACGAATGCAATGGCTTCTCGGATCTTCTCCTCCGGCACATGATAAATACGGAGTGAAGCATCCAGAAAATGCTCGACCTTCTGCTCCATGGTGAAGCCCGGAGTACAAGGAACGGAGATGTATCCACGAATGATCCCCCCGGAGGCGATCTCCATCTGATAGAAATCCTCTGTGCTCCATCCGGGAAGATAGGGTGAGAACACCTTGGGCAACAATGATTCCGCCACCGCCCTATGGAGCAGCTCCGAAGCATGAGGCAAGGAGTAAGCCGTCAGATACAGCTCCCGAACCGACTCTTGGCTCTCAGCCATATAGAGCTGCAGAGCTGTCTCTACCGCATAGTAAAAAACCGACCCCTCCGTTTCTTGCTCTGTAAGCATTCGTGCTGTACGGAACTGTCCATTCATAACATAGCGGATCAGCTCACAGAGGATATTTTCCTTAGAGCCAAAATGGCGGTTCATCGCGCTGACATTTACCCCGGCACTGTCTGCAAGTCCTCTTGTAGTGGTGTTGGAATATCCATGCTCCAGAAACATCTTTGCTGCCGCATAGAAGACCTTAGACCGAAGTGCATTTTTCTCTTCCTCACTCAGGTAATTGGCCATGATCAAGCCTCCTTCCCTACAGTTCCCTTTGATTGTTTGACATTCAAAGTGAACCATGGTTCTTTATGAAAAGAATACCATATCATACAACCGTTGTCAATTCATTTTTTTAACAAAAAACCGCCGAAAAATTTTCGGCGGCAGATGGATTATAAATAAAAAGTAATAAGCGATACAGCTTCGCCGTGATAAGTGATGCGCTGCGTTCCTCTCACGCGCCGAAGGCGTGCATCACAGGCGGAGCCTGCATCACCCACGAAGTGCTCATCATGTTCCGCAAGGAACGCATCACTCAAAAAAACCCTTTTGCCCAATGGACGAAGCATAATACACAGAAGTAGATTTTCATAAGTGAGAAGTGATGCAGCTACGCTGTGAGAAGTGATGCACTGCGTTCCACCCACGCGCCGAAGGCGTGCATCACAGGCGGAGCCTGCATCACGCACGAAGTGCGCATCATGTTCCGTAAGGAACGCATCACTCAAAAAAACCCTTTTGCCCAATGG
>JAGBGB010000092.1 GCA_017936205.1 Oscillospiraceae bacterium | reverse complement strand
CTATATCGGTCCCTTCTCCGCTCCGGAGCTGTCTGATATTGCCGCTTCTCCCAATCTGACCATTGACTTGTATGCACTGGGCATGGTTCTTTATCGGATCTACAACGGCAATCAAGGCCCCTTTGAGGATGAGAATACCAATGAGGCCATGGCGAATAAGCTCCGCCTGAGCGGAAAGCCCCTGCCTACCCCCATCTATGCAGATTACGAGTTAGCCGGGATCATTAACAAGGCTTGCTCCTATCGCATCGAGAACCGCTATACCTCCCCCGAACAATTAAAGGAAGCCCTGATCCTGTATCTGCAACGGAATCAGATCCCCGACAGTCTGATCGTTCCCCCTCTGGTCGTAGATCCTGAACCCATTGCTCCGGAGCCTGAGGTCAATTTAGAAGAGCCTCTGCGCATCGTAGATCTGGAGAATCTGGATGCTAATTTTAAAGCCAGCTTCGCTCCCAGCGCTGAGAACGCAGGAACAGACACAGCAGGGCCTGCGCCTGTTGCAGCTCCCACCACAGTCGCCGTCGAGGATACAGCCCCTGCTACAGCAGAAGCTCAAAAGGATCCTATTCCCGTAGAGACTCCTCCCGTTGCTGAGTCTCCCGTTGTTGAGACTCCTGTTGCTGAGGCTCCTGTTGCTGAGACTCCTGTTGTTGTGACTTCCGTTGCTGAGACGCCTGTTGCTGAGACTCCTGTTACTGAGGCTCCTGCTGTTGAGACTCCTGTTGTTGAGACTCCTGTTGCTGAGACTCCTGTTGCTGAGACTCCTGTTGTTGAGACTCCTGTTGTTGAGACTTCTGTTGCTGAGACTCCTGTTGCTGAGACTCCTGTTGTTGAGGCTCCCGTTTCTGAGACTCCTGTTGCAGAAGCCTCCAAGAGCGCTGATTCTTCTGCTCCGAAAGAAGAGAGACATCATTCCAGAAGGAAGCATCGTCACAGACAGCCGTTGGTCATCAACATCGATGATACGGTGACTCCCGAGGAGCCCAATACAGCCTCCGCCTCAGAAGATGTTCGTGAGGACGTTAAAGCAACCGTTTCTGCTAATACTCCTGCTACCCAAGAGGCTACATCGGATCCCATTTCTCCCATAGAAAAAACACCCGCCGCAAAGCCTCAGTCTGAGACTGACGGTCCTGCTATCACAACTGACGATCTGTTAGGTCTGAATACCGTCACGGGACCAAAAATGCCCACGGGAGCCTTGAAGATGAAGAAAAAGAAAAAGGGCTCCAAAAAACACAAATCCGATGATACCCAAGACTCCCTGATCCCTGAGGCACCCACTGAAAAAACGGCAACAGATACACAGAAGGATATCACTGTTCCTGTAGCGGAAGTTCCCTCTCCTCAGAAGACCGAGGAGACCCCTGTTTCCACCCCGGAGGAGGATATCGACATTGACCAGCTCATTGCCTCTGTAAATGAGGTTGTCGGTACCACCGATGAGGCTCCCGCTTTACAGCCCAAGCATGCCGATGGGGAAGATCGTTCCCACCTCACAATGCATGTTGCACCCATTGATACCGGCTATTATGACCCCATCCGCGAGGATACAAGCTCGGAAAAAGATGAATTTACAGAAAAGAAGAAGTCTAAATGGCTGCCAATAACCATTATTGTCCTTCTGAGCGCCGCACTGATCGCTGTGGTGGCTTTCCTGCTGAACAATTACTATGTCAACATCACAAAGCTGGAGCTTCTGGACTACAGTACAGAATCTCTTACAGTTCAGTTAGACACTCCCGATGCACAGGAATGCTTCATTGTTACCTGTACCGATAACTATGGCAACTCCTACCCCCGCACCATCCACGGCAGCAGCTATACCTTCACCGGTCTGAGAGAAAAGACTGCCTACACCGTAACAGTCATTGCCTCTGAATACCACCGCCTACGCTCCGGCAAGTCCTATACTATGACCGTTACCACTCCCGGCTCCACCCAGATCACCGAGTTCACCGCTCGTCGTGGAACCCAGGAGGGTGATGTGGTTCTGAACCTTGCTTATGAAGGACCCAGTCCTGAGGAATGGGCTCTGACCTACACAGACGAGAACGGTGTTCTCAGCGGCCCCTTCGCCTTCACCGAGCAGAGCTATCTGGTTACCGGACTGAAGGAAGGCTCTACTTACACCTTTAGTATCCAAGCTCCCGAGGATCTGTTCCTTTCCGGACAGACCACTGTGGAATATACCCTGCTTCCCATCGTTACTGTAGATTCCCTGCACATTGCAGATGTCAGCGGCAACTCCATCTCCGTAGCATGGATGTGTGCCGAGAACACTCCTGCTGAGTGGAATGTAACCTGTGAAGCTGAGGATTTCAGCAAAACCATCACAACCAGCGATCTCAATTGCACCTTTAGCGAGCTTCCCGACTTTGCCAGAGATTACACCTTCTCCATCGATGCCCTTGGCATGGATGAGCCCGCTGTGATCACCCTTCCTGCAAATCCTGTGGTGCTCGAGGATCTGAAGGCAGAATATCAGGAGGACGGAACCGTTCTCGTTAGCTGGAACACCCCTGCCGGCTCCCCTGCCGGTGGCTGGCATCTGACATACAATACTGTAGGAAGCTTCCATGTTTCCTACCTCCTCAAGCCCGACAGCGAGGATATGTCCGCAAATTCTGCCGTTCTGAGAGATTTGATCCCCAATGCAGAGTATGAGATCATGCTCCATTTGGTGGGTGAAGAATCAAAGCTTTCCCTATATGGTCAGAGTTCTGTTACCATTACCACTCCGGAGGCGGAAGCCTTTACAGGCTACAGCATCTCCCCCACTCCCGTTTACGGTAGAGATTCCAGTAACGCTTCTCTCTGGCTCCTGCCTGAGAAGGAGGACTGGACCTATAAGGATCTTGAGAATCTGCGTACCAATTTCACCAAGGACGAAAAGATCGCCATCTGCCTGCAGGTAGAGAGCATCAATGCCTCCGAGGATACCGTAGATCTGCTCTATGTGATCCGCAATGAGGATGGACAGGTCGTTGCAGACGAGGCACAGGAATTCACTTGGGATTCCCTGTGGTTCGAACGCAGACATGCCAACGCCATTCCCCTGCCCATTAAGGAGGGCGAAACAACTGCTACCTCCGGTAGCTATACTCTGGAGATCTATATCAACGGGCAGCTTCTGCTGCAGCGTGATTTCGTGATCGCCTGATTTCACTTTGGGAGCTCCGGATCCTTCCGGGTCCGGAGCCCTTCTTGTAGATCTATATTCGGGCATAGCCTGTATAGATAAAAAGCACTCATCCATTAAAGAAGGAGGAAAACAATGCAAAACTGGTTTGTTGTCGTCATGGGTGTCTGTACGGTGTTCATCGTTCTGGTCCTCATCATCGGTCTGTGTTATCTCTTAGCACTGGCTTGTAAGGAGAAGAACCCGAAGGTCGAAGCAGCTCCCCCCACCGCCTCTGAGGAAACCATTCCCAACAGAGCAGAATTTGTCGCTGCCGTCAGTGCTGCCATTGCTGAATACAGCGGCACCGATGCTTCCGCAATCCGCATTCTGTCCATCAAAAAAATCTAAAAAACTATTGATCGAAAGGTGTTATTATCATGAAAAAATATCGTGTAAATGTAAACGGCTCTCTCTATGAGATCGAGATCGAAGAAATGTCTGCTCCTGCTACCATGAGTGCTCCCGCTCCCGCTGCCAAGCCCGCTGCTGCTCCTGCAGGTGGTGCACAGGTCAAGGCTCCCATGCCCGGTACCATTCTGGATGTAAAGGTTCAGAACGGTCAGAGTGTCAAGAAGGGCACTGTTGTGTGCATTCTGGAGGCAATGAAGATGGAGAATGAAATTCAGGCTCCCTGCGACGGCAAGATCACCTCTCTCAATGTTCGCAAGGGCGACAGCGTAGAAACTCAGGCTCTCATCTGCACCATCGGCTAAGGGATCCTTTTTAGGGGGATATCACTATGCTGAAAAATAAAAATACCAGACGCAGAAGCCTTGTAGGTATTCTTGCCCTTGTGCTCCTTGCATGTCTGTGCTTCGCCCTTGCTGCCCCCGTTGCAGCCGAGGAAGCAGAGAATGTTCTGCTGATCGCTCCCGCACCTGAGGCCGAGAAGACAAACGGCCAAGCTGTTGAAGAATTCGTAAACGATACGGGTATTGTTTCTCTGATCAAGAATATGGATTGGAGAACGGCTCTGATGATCCTGATTTCCTTTGTTCTCATGTATCTTGCCATTGGCAAGGGCTTTGAGCCTCTGCTGCTGCTGCCCATCGCCTTTGGCATGCTGCTGACCAACCTTCCCGGTGCAGGGATGTTCCACGAAGAGATCTTCGCCGATGGACATGTCCACTGGGATATGATCAAGGATGGCGTTACTCTGGCAGATGGCTCGACCGAGTCAGCTGGCCTTATCGACATCCTGTACTTAGGCGTTAAGCTGGGTGTTTACCCCTGCCTGATCTTCGTCGGTGTGGGTGCTATGACCGACTTCGGTCCCCTGATCGCCAACCCCAAGAGCCTGCTCTTAGGTGCTGCAGCTCAAGTTGGCATCTTTGTTGCCTATATTTTAGCTGCAACACTCTTAGGCTTCACTCAAAATGAGGCTGCCTCTATCGGCATTATCGGTGGTGCTGACGGTCCTACCGCTATTTACACCACTTCCATTTTGGCTCCCCATCTTCTGGGTGCAATTGCCATTGCAGCTTATTCCTATATGGCTCTGGTCCCTGTGATCCAGCCTCCCATTATGCGTGGTCTTACTACCAAGAAGGAACGACTGATCCGCATGGATAACCTGCGCCCCGTTTCCAAGAAGGAAAAAATTGTATTCCCCATTGCTGTTACTGCATTCGTTGCTCTGTTGGTTCCCAGTGCTACCCCCCTGGTTGGCTGTCTAATGCTGGGTAACCTGCTCCGTGAATGCGGAGTTACTGACCGTCTTGCTAAAACCGCACAGAATGAGCTGATGAACATCGTTGTTATCTTCCTTGGTATCTCTGTAGGTGCCACTGCTAAGGCCGGTACCTTCCTTGCTCCTCAGACTCTATTCATTCTGGCACTCGGCATCTTCGCTTTCGCAGGCGGCACTGCAGGCGGCGTGCTGCTGGCAAAGTTCATGAACCTGTTCCTGCCGGAAGGCAAGAAGATCAACCCCCTCATCGGCTCTGCCGGTGTTTCCGCAGTTCCCATGGCAGCCCGTGTTTCCCAGAAAGTCGGACAGGAAAACGATCCCTCCAACTTCCTGCTCATGCACGCTATGGGCCCCAATGTGGCAGGCGTTATCGGCTCCGCTGTGGCAGCCGGTGTCCTGATCGCACTCTTCGGTTAAGGAGGAATTTCCAATATGGCTAATAAAAATCCCTTAAAGATCACAGAAACCATTCTCCGTGACGCACACCAGTCTCAGGCTGCTACCCGTATGCGCATTGAGGATATGCTCCCCGCTCTCGAAATGCTGGATAATATGGGCTACTGGTCCGTAGAATGCTGGGGCGGAGCTACCTTCGATGTTTGTATGCGCTTCCTCAACGAGGATCCCTGGGAGAGACTGCGTACCATTAAGAAGCATATGCCCAAGACCAAGCTGCAGATGCTCTTCCGCGGTCAGAATATTTTGGGCTACAAGCACTATGCAGACGATGTGGTTGAAGCATTCTGCAAGAAGTCCATTGAGAACGGCATTGATGTTGTCCGTGTATTCGACGCCCTCAACGATATCCGCAACCTGCGTAAGGCTGTGGAGTCCGTGAAGAAGTACGGTGCGTGGGCAGAGGTGGCTCTGAGCTTCACCGTCAGCCCTGTTCACAATGACGAGTATTTCGTTAAAGTTGCTAAGGAATTGGAGAAGATGGGCGCTGACTCCATCTGCATCAAGGACATGGCAAACCTCCTTCTCCCCTACCATGCCTTCGAGCTGGTTAAGAAGCTGAAGGATAATGTTTCCGTTCCCATCCATATGCACACCCATAACACTGCCGGTACCGGCGACATGGTCAACCTCATGGCTGCTCAGGCAGGTGTAGATATCGTTGACTGTGCTCTGTCCCCCATGGCAAACGGCACCTCCCAGCCTGCAACCGAGGCTCTGGTCGCCACTCTGGAAGGCACTGACCGTGATACCGGTCTGGATCTGGTCAAGCTCAACGAGGCTGCCGCTCACTTCCGTAAGGTTGCTGAGAAGCTGAAGAAGGAAGGTACGCTGGATCCCAAGGTCCTCAACGTAGACACCAAGGCTCTGATGTATCAGGTTCCCGGCGGCATGCTGTCCAATATGCTGGGTCAGCTGAAGCAGGCAGGTCAGGAGGATCGCTACTATGATGTGCTGGCAGAGGTTCCCAGAGTCCGTAAGGACTTCGGCTATCCTCCCCTTGTTACCCCCACCAGCCAGATCGTCGGTACTCAGGCGGTTATGAACATCATCGGTGGCGAACGCTACAAGATGGTTCCCAAGGAATCCAAGGGTCTGCTCCGTGGCGAATACGGCAAGCTCCCCGGCACAGTCAATGAGGAAGTCCGCAAGAAGTGCATCGGTGATGACAAGATCATTACCTGCCGTCCTGCAGACCTGATCAAGCCGGAGCTGGAAAAGTACCGCAAGGAAGCCGGAGACCTGGCTAAGTCTGACGAGGATGTACTGTCCTATGCTCTGTTCCCCCAGGTTGCTTCCAAGTTCTTGGGGAACCGCAACAATCCTCAGGCAGCTGCTCCTGCAGCAAAGCCCGCTGACCCCAATGCAGTCCGCGAGCTCTATGTTGAGGATTCCGGTAACTGATCCACGGAATATCACATAACACAAAGTAGGCTGTCTCCCATGAGACAGCCTATTTTATACATCTTCAACTCCAAATTCCGATTTATCGCACAGTTTGATTTACCCCTTCGTAGGGGCACGCATTGCGCGGAGGCTGCTGAAAAAGTCCCTGTCTCAAAAAGTTTACCCCCAAGCTCGACAAATTCCAAACTTTTCGTGACTAAAATCAAGGGAATATTCGCAAAACTCGGGGTTCAATTTTGAAAATCGGGCTTTTTCAGCAGCCTCCATTGCGCGTCCGGTTCATGGTGGAACGGCATGAATACAAAAACCACCGAAAATGATGTAATTTCTCCAAAAATCGCAACATTTTTCACAACCACCAATTCTTGGTGGTTGTCGGACGCGCAATGCGCGCCCCTACGAATGGTACGATAAATCGGAATTTTTCGGGGGATTACAAAACGAGAGGGGCTCACTTTGGTTGTGAGACTCTCTCGTTTGTTTCAAACTGTAAAATAACTGAGCCGTAAAGTCAAGCCTCACGGGAGGCGAGCTTTTTCTCGAAGCCGTGGAGCCAGTCGGACTTGAAATAATAGATCAAGTAAATAATGGAACTGGCTGTCCATGTCAAGGGGTAAGCGCTGAAGATGACCCAGCTTTCCTGCACAAGGGGAACCATTGTCTGGATATAAAGGACACGCAGGACGCACCAGCAGCCCAGCATAACGAACATGGGGATCATAGGCTTCCCCGCACCACGGAGGATGGCTGCGATGCAATGAGACAGGGACAGACAGCAGAAGAACAGTGCTTCCACCTTTACCTGCTTCACACCTACTGCCACTGCACCGGGATCGTTCTTAATGAACAGTTCCATAAGAGGCTCTGCAAACAGGAGCATCAACACTCCCACCACCTCAGCCATGATCACACCGCAGGACAGACCGAAGCGAACTCCCATCTTGGTTCTGTCGTACTGCCTTGCTCCAAGATTCTGACTGACGAAGGTGGTCAAAGCCATAGTAAAGCAGGTCACAGGCAGGAAGGCAAAGCCCTCTAACTTCGCAAAGGTCCCACAGCCGGACATGGTCTCACGACCAAAGCTGTTAATATTGGTCTGAACAATGACATTGGCAAAGGAAATAATGGAATTCTGGATCCCGGAGGGCAAGCCATAACGGATGACCTCCTTCAGCAGGCCCCAATCCACACGGAGCTCCTTCCAGCTAAGCCGGTAAACCTCCTGCACACGGAACAACTGGATCAAACACAGGAGCATGCTGACAAACTGGGAAATGGTGGTTGCAAGAGCAGCTGCCCATACACCCCAGTCAAACACTCCAATAAACAGCCAGTCCAGAGCAATGTTTATAACGGAGGATATGATCAGGTAATACAGAGGATGCTTGCTATCTCCCACGGCTCGCAGGATACCCATAGATAAATTATACATGGAGGTAGCCAATACTCCCATGAAATAAAAGCGGAAATACTCAACAGAATAAGGAAGAACCTCCTCCGGTGTGCCCATCCATCTGAGCAAGGTAGGAGTAAAGCTCACACCGATCGCAGACAGGAGCAAGCCGGAAAAGAATCCAAAGAGGATCGTCGTATGGATCGACTTCCGTAATTGAGCAGTGTCCTTCGCCCCATAATAACGGGAAATGACCACTCCCGCACCTACAGAAATGCCGCCAAAAAAGCCAACAAGAAGGAATACGACACTGCCTGTAGAGGTAACCGCCGCATATTCGTCCTGGGAGCGGTACTGACCGACGATCCAAGCATCCGCTGTATTATACAGCTGCTGGAACACCTGCCCCAGTAAGATAGGCAAGGCAAAAATCAGGATCCCTTTCCAAATGGATCCTTCCAACAAGGTATGTTTCGTTTTCATAATTCGCCTTCTTTCTACGTATGATTATACCACTGTTCCCACCCATCGTCAAGCATCTGCCGGAATTTCGTCTTTTTTCATTGACTTCCGAGGAGTTTCCCTGTATAATTAATATGATCCTCTACAAAGAATGACAAACAATACAGGAACCCTGTATGGATTGGAGCTCCCTATATGAAGAAAGCATTGATCACCTTGATCACCCTGCTGGTACTGGCAGGTCTGTTTATTGGTTTGTACCATTTCCTATGGACAGCCGAAAACTTAGCCAAGTTAGGCGATAAGAAAATGGAGGAAGGCGACTTCGAGGCCGCTGCAGAGCGATATGAGATCGCCGCAGAGTTGGATCCCCAGGATCACGACCTCATTATGGCTCTCGTGGAAGCATACACCTCCGACAACAACTACACAAAGGCAGAGCGGGCTCTGGTAACTGCCATCCGTTCTAAGCCTACTGTAGCTTTGTATTGCAAATTATCTGAATTATATGTTGAGCAGGACAAGATCCTGGACTCCCAGCTCATGCTGGATACCATTACAGACGAAGCGATCCGCAATGAGGTCGAGTCCCTCCGTCCCTCCATGGCGCAGTTCAGCCACGAGAGTGGCAGCTACAACAGCTATATCGAAGTCACTCTTCAGAGCACCGGTGGACGGATCCACTATTCCCTCAGCGAGGACTATCCCTCCTCCCATTCTGAGCCCTATTCTGAAGCCATTGCTCTGGGTGCAGGTAAAACCTCCATTCAGGCCATTGTAATAGGGGAAAATGGCTTAGTGTCTCCTATTGCAAGAGCTGACTATGATATTGTAGGTATGGTGGAAGACATTCAACTCGAAAGCCCTGAGCTGGAAGAAATGCTCCGTGCTCAGCTTTATATCCCCAGAACAGACAGCTTGAAGACCAGTGACCTGTGGGATCTTGAGGTCCTGAAGCTGCCCCAAGGCATCAGCACCTTGGAGGATCTGAAGCACTTCCCTGCTCTGAAGGAGCTGGATGCCCAGGATTGCAGCATTGAGGACTATTCACCCCTGACCTATATCCCCGGTCTTGAGGTTTTGAATCTTGCAGGAAATCTGATTTCCTCCGATGCACTGGACCATATCGGACAGCTGACTACCCTGAAGGACCTGAATCTATCTGCCTGCGGCATCTCCGGCATTTCTGCCCTTGCTCCCCTGACTGCATTGGAGAGCTTGGATCTATCCGATAACAGCATTAAGGATATTTCCGCACTGAAGGATATGACCTCTATGGTCAAATTAAATCTCCGTTCCAATGCGGTTAGCTCGCTGGATGCCTTGTCCGGTCTTAATACCCTTCAGGAATTTAACATTTCTTTTAACTCCGTAAGCACCTTAGCCCCCTTGCAGCACTGCATGAATATGCAGATCCTCCACGCAGAGGAGAATGCCTTGCTAAGCGTTGGCGCTCTGGGTCATATGTCAAATCTTGAGGTTCTGGTTGTTTCCGGCAATCAGTTAGAGGATATCAGTGCTCTTGGTAATTGCACCAAGATGTCTGAGCTTCGGGTGGATAATAACCTGCTGACCTCCATTGACTGCATCGCAAAAATGCCTCTCTTGACCTATTTCGACTGCAGCTATAATCAGGTTGCTTCTATCCCTGAGCTGGATGCCGAGAGCCATCTGCAGCAGTTCTACGCTTCCTATAACCAGCTTACCTCCGTTTCCTCCCTTGCAGGATTGCGGGAGCTGACCTATGTAAACATTGATTACAATGAAAACGTCGAAGACATTGAGGTTCTATCCTCCTGCTATTTGCTTGTTCAGGTCAATGCCTTCGGAACCCACGTTAAGGAAGTGAAGCTTCTTACAGACTTCGGTGTGATCGTAAACTTTGACCCCTCCTATGCCGATCAGGATGCAGAATAAGCTCAGCTCTCTTTTCAATTAGTCATAAACAATAATAAGGCTGTCTCAAAATGCTGATCAATTTGAGGCAGCCTTTCCTTTCCCATTTGTATATCCAAATTCCAATTTATCGTACCATTCGTAGGGGCGCGCATTGCGCGGAGGCTGCTGAAAAAGTCCCCTTGTAAAAATTTTTACCACAAAACTCGGCGTATTCCGAACATTTTGAAACCATATATCGTAAAATCTCCCGTTTTTTCGGAGTACGATTT
>JAGBGB010000091.1 GCA_017936205.1 Oscillospiraceae bacterium | reverse complement strand
CTTTGCTCGTGAGATATGGGCCTTTAGCTCAGTTGGTTAGAGCATCCGGCTCATAACCGGACGGTCCCGGGTTCGAGTCCCCGAAGGCCCACCAATTTAATATAGGGGTATAGCTCAATTGGTAGAGCGGCGGTCTCCAAAACCGTAGGCTCAGGGTTCAAGTCCTTGTGCCCCTGCCAGAAAAAGACGATTGCGTAAGCAATCGTCTTTTTCAATGAAATAAATCCCTTGCGGGATTTGTGAAATTGCCTTCGGCAGTGAAATATTGCTACGCAATGTGAAATGTGCTGCGGCACATAGGGATTTATTTTATTTCACTTTCTGCGTTAGCAGAAAATTTCACAATTCGCAGAGCGAATTATTTCACATTTTGCCACGAGGCAAAATATTTCACTTATAAAATTAAAATGATAAAAATCCTGCTCTATGACTACTGATTTTTATAAAATGCAAGAGCTTTCCTTTTTTAGCAACAGGGAAAGGAAATGACGGAGCTTCCTGCTTAATGCATATCTACATTTCCGAGATGGTATGCGGTAATATATTTGGTTACAGGTTCCCGGTCTATGCAATTATCTACTGTAACGGCTCCTGTAAAGAGGGCTTCTATGATGGCGGCATAGTCTTCCCTTGTAAAGCTGTCGTTCCATTGGGTGCTGTCCGGAAGGGCAATGTGGTTCTTGTCTAACTCCCTGCCGCTGACTAAGCCCAGAGTTTGCACCGTCCCGCCCAGACTGTCCCAGTCATTCTCTAAGATCAGCTTGGACAGTGTCCATGGGATCGTAGCGGAGAAGTTCTTCAAGGGGGAGGTCAAGGTGGTTCCACTGCCATATAGCTCATCGATGATCCCTTTCTGATCCACATCCGTACCGATGATCTTCAGCTCATAAGGGACTTCTACATCTGCCAAACAATCGTACATACCTCCGCCACAGAGTAAGACAGCTTCCGTTCCCTCTCGGAACCATTTGTCTACTTCTCGCTCTATGCCTACAAGCTCGCCAAAGCATTGATTTCCGTAAGCGACCTTTACAGAAGCCTCTACCCCCAGCTCTCCTGCTGCGTGGTCTGCACCTTGAATAAAACCATAAGCGTAGCGCAGGATCGCCGCAATATTAAGCCCTCCCATGAAGCCCAGATCCCTGTATCCCATCTTGACGACGGCATAGCCCGCAAGGAAGCCGGCGATCTCCTCCTGATAGACAGCAGAGAATATATTCTTGGGATAGATATAGGATAAATCATCAGCGCAGCCTGCAGCATCCTGCAGGTCGAATTCTCCCACATCCAGAGCGATGTAATAGACCTCCGGATATTTTTCGGCGGTTTCTACAATGGCTCCTGCAAAAGCGTAGCCGGGAAGCAGCAACACATTGGCACCTTCTCCGATGGCTTGCTCTATGGCCAAAACTCGTGCTTCTGTACTGTCTGCTTTGGGTTTGTAGTAGGAGTAGGGGATGTTGTGCTCCTCACACCAATCCCGTCCTGCCTCATATGTGACCTGATTGAAGGACTGGTCTGTAATGTCGTAATAATCTGTGATTATGGCGACCTGAAACAGCTCAGCAGGGGAAGGGGTGCTTTCTTCTGTTAGCTCTGCGATTGTTTCTGTTGAAGGTTCCGTGGTTGCTTCTGTGGTTGCACCGGAGGGGAATTGGAAGGAAGGGGAGCTGTCTCCCGCACAGCCACCCAGACAGGAGAGCAGTAAGCTCAGTATCAAAACCCAAATTGCTTTCTTTTTCATGATCAGTTCCTCCTTTATCATAGAGGGAGGTGTAAAGAAATCCCTCTCTGTCCTAATAGACGGAACAGAGAGGGAAAGATTACAGAGAAAAATGAGATTTATTCTTGTGCAAACAGGATCTCTATAGAATACGCTTCCTTGCTTAGCTTTCCTTCCTCGCAGGGACGGGAGCCGTTGATCAGGCTGTTACGGAGGGTGGAGAATTCCTTCTCGCTGATGTTGCGGAAACCCCAGCGGCCATCGGGATCATTGAGGGTGTAATAGGGCATTTCTCCCACAGCATTCTGGTCGAAGCTGTCGTGGAGAATGCTGTCTAAAATCCCGGCAATGCTTTGGCTGAGTTGATCTGAGGTTTCTTCTTCCCTTTGATACTGTCCTACCAGAATGACATCGCCCTTGGCATTGCGGGCGGCTGCTTCCGCTGCTTCACAGCTCAGGGTACCGCAGGCTAAAACCATCTGGGTTCCTTCAGTGTACCAAGCTTCGATCTGCTTTCGGTCTTCTTCGGCTGATTGGGTCTCGTGGCGGAGATGAATGGTACCGCTGACTCGAACTTGGATCCGGTCGGTGATCCCAAGCTCCTTGGCGGCGTCCTCCGCACCTTGCAGATAACCGCTGCCGTATGCCAAATAGGGGCGAAGACCGGAGTCATAGTAGTAGCCCAGCTTCGTGTAGCCCTCCTTCACTGCGGTATAGCCTGCCAGATAGCCGGCAATTTCAGGGCGGTAATCGATGCAGAGAATGTTATCAGGCAGGGAGCCCTGCTGCAGCTCCTGCTCCGATACACCAATGGCAAGGAAGGTGACCTGTGGATGCTGCTGTGCAGCGGTCAGGATCTCAGTGCGCTCCTGTCTGCCATCTAACAGCATGAGCTGACAGCCACCCTCTACAGCTTCTGCGATCTGCTGGCTGCGTAGAGCTGTTGGCTCTTCTTTATAATAGGTGTACTGCAGAGAGCGATCTCCGTAATAGGCAGACAGGGCTTCTCCTGCCGCACGGTCATAGCTGTAGCCATCGTCTCTGCTGGTGCTGTAGAACAAAGCGACCTGCAGAGGTCGGGTTCTCTTCCATAGGAGGGAACCCATAGTGCCGATGCCAAGGAGCAGGATCAGGCAGGCTGCCATAGTCAGGATCGGCTTCCATGATATTCTGTTCTTCTTTTCGCTTCTCAGGATCAGATCGTCATCGATCTCGGACATAGCTCGGAGCAGATCTTCCGACTTCATATCAGCCCCTCCTTCTTTAAGAATTCTTCTAACCGCTTTCTGGATCGGTGGAGAGAAACGGCTGCGTGCTTTGGACTCATGCCTACATGGGAGGCGGCTGCCTCCAATGTATCCATATAAAAATATCGCCTTAGGAACAGATCTCCATCCCTCTGCTTCAGCCCACGGACAAAGCGGCTGATGGCTCTGCCTAACTCACGGGCATCTACCTGTGCCTCTACGCTTTCTGCGGAGGGGAGGCACTCAGACAGCTCGTCCAGAGCCAGAGGAACAGCCCCGCCGCCTCTGCTTTCCGCTGTCTCCCGACGAACACGGTCCAGAGCTAAATTTCGGGTGATCTTGGCGAAAAATGCCTTCAGAAACAGTGGTCGTTGTGGGGGAATGGCGTTCCACGCTCGCAGCCATGTTTCGCTGACACATTCCTCTGCATCCTCCGGACAGGTGGTAATATTTCGGGCAATGGTGCCGCAATAGCTGCCGTACTTCTGTTGGGATTCTGCTATGGCTGCTTCATCTCGTCGGAAATACAGGGCAATGATCTCTCTGTCATCCATAAACACTGTATCACAGACCTGTGGGAAGGTAGGATTTTGTACCCTCCCGCAGGTCTGTGCCTTTCTTTGCAAAAGTCTTATATAGAGCACTCTTGCAATGATTTGTTCTATCGTAGGCAATAAACGCTTTCTATAGGCAAAAGAATTGTTGTGTCGGT
>JAGBGB010000090.1 GCA_017936205.1 Oscillospiraceae bacterium | reverse complement strand
TGGTGGGTGTCGGACGCCCAAGGCGCGCCCCTACGAATGGTACGATAAATCGGAATGATTGGGGTCAGGGTAGGCGGGCGATGAGTGATGGACCTTGTTCCTTGAGGATGCGGTGGTATCGATCGTAGTCCGGAAGGACACGGTAGACCTCTGCGTAGAATTGTGCCGAATGGTTCATATGCTTCCGATGGCAGAGCTCGTGGACTACCACGCTGTCGATGACTTCTAAGGGAAACAGCATCAGCAGACAGTTAAAATTCAGGTTTCCTTTGGAGGAGCAGCTGCCCCAGCGGCTGCGCTGATTGCGGATGGTAATGGAGCCATAGGTCACACCTACCTGAGGGGCATAGTGTCGCACCCGTTGCGGAATCAGTTCAAGTGCCTTCTGTCCAAGCTCCTGAAGCTCTGAGAAGGTGAAGGGCTCTTTGACTTCTGATGGATCCGAAGCTTTGAATTTCTTATAATGACTCTCTACCCAGCTCCGCTTTTTTCGCAGAAAGTCTATGGCTTCACGATCTGTCATGGCTACGGGTGCCCGTAAGGTGATCCCTTTGGGACTAAGCTGTATCGCTATTGTTTTCCGATCACTATGCACAATCGTTAATTCTGCATCGAGACAAAAATCCAAGCCGTGTTTTCTCATGGGTATCCCCTTTCTTGTATTTGTTTTTTTGACATCATAGCATAAATACAGAGAGAATGGAAGTCCCCTTCACATATCGGTCAAATGAACTGCCTCCAAATGAGAAGAGGGAAAATGTGGGGCTTGAAAGTTTGTACCTCTTGTACTATAATACAATTATCCGATAATAGGATAGATAAAACCCAAGGGGGTATTGTTATGTATAAACTGCTGGATTATAATCCCCAGCTTCAAGGTTACGAAGGGGACATAGCTTATCGTATGCAATTGTACCGTGATACCAAGGCACGACTTGTTCCCGACGGACAGAGGCTGTATGATTTTGCCAATGCGCACCATTACTATGGTATTCACCATTTGGATGGGAAATGGGTCTACCGTGAGTGGGCACCCTCTGCTTACCAGCTCTATCTTATGGGAGATTTTAATCACTGGAATCCCACATCCCATCCCTTGCAGAAAATCGGCAACGGGAATTGGGAGCTGATCCTTGAAGGGGATCAGGCTCTCTGGCAGGGCTGTAAGGTCAAGACCGTAGTAGATGCTAATCTGACCCGAACAGAACACATTCCTCTTTATGCCAGACGGGTGGTGCAGGATCCCAATAACTGTAGCTTTACCTGTGAAGTGGAGGATGATCATAAGACCTTCCCGTGGACGGACAAGGGATTCCGCCCCGAGGACACGCTGCTGATCTATGAGGCACACGTAGGCATGGCCCAGGAGGAGGGCAGAGTGGGAAGCTATCGGGAGTTTGCGGATCTGATCCTGCCCCGGGTGAAGGATGCCGGCTATAATACCATTCAGCTCATGGCGATCATGGAGCATCCCTACTACGGCTCCTTTGGTTATCAGGTGTCTAATTTCTATGCAGCCTCCTCTTGGTTCGGTACGCCTGAGGATCTGAAGTATCTGGTGAATAAAGCCCACGGAATGAAGATCCGAGTTCTCCTGGATCTGGTACATTCCCATGCCGTGAAAAATACAGCCGAGGGCATCAACTGCTTCGACGGAACAGAATGGCAATTCTTCCATGCAGGCTCTAAGGGAGACCATCCTGCATGGGGCACGAAGTGCTTCAACTACGGGAAAACAGAGGTGCTCCACTTCCTTCTTAGTAATCTGAAGTTCTGGATGGAGGAGTATCATTTTGACGGCTTCCGTTTCGACGGTGTGACCTCCATGCTTTACCATGATCACGGTTTGGGTGTGAGCTTCGATCATGACAGCAAGTATTTTTCTTATAACACTCATGTGGAGGCAATTACTTATTTGCAGCTTGCCAATGAGCTGATCCGACAGGTCAAGCCTAAAGCGATCACCATTGCCGAGGATATGTCCGGTATGCCCGGAATGTGCCTGCCTATTGAAGAAGGTGGCATGGGCTTCGACTACCGTCTTGCCATGGGGCTGCCGGATCTGTGGATCAGAACCGTCAAGGAGAAGACGGATGAGCAATGGGATGTGTTCCAACTCTGGTGTGAAATGTGCCTCCGCCGTCCCGGCGAGAATTCTGTTGCCTATGTAGAGAGTCACGATCAGGCACTGGTAGGGGACAAGACTCTGATCTTCCGTTTGGCAGATGCCGCAATGTATACGGATATGCACAAGGACTGCCATAATCCTTCGATCGATCGTGCCATTGCGTTGCATAAGATGATTCGCCTGTTTACCATTGCTGCAGGGGGAGAGGCATACCTGAACTTCATGGGCAATGAGTTCGGGCATCCCGAATGGATCGACTTCCCCCGAGAGGGCAACGGCTGGAGTTTCCACTACTGCCGCAGACAGTGGAGTCTGAAGGAGAACGAGGAGCTGAAATATCAGTGGCTCAGCGCCTTTGACCGTGATATGATTCGACTGGTTAAGCGGAATAAGCTTTTTACCCAGCGTATGGGAGATCTGCTTCTGAACAAGCAACCAGAGAAGATATTGGCATTTTATCGCAAGGGGCTTGTGTTTGCTTTCAATTTCCACCCGGACCGATCCCTTGAGCATGTGCTGATCCCGGTTCCCAATCCCGGCGAGTACAGAGTCAGCCTTTGCACAGACGATGGGAAGTACGGTGGCTGGCAGCAGATCCGCCATATGAAGTATCCCACCAAGCTCTTTGACGGCAAGCATTATTTGGAGCTGTATCTCCCTGCAAGAACTGCTGTGGCTCTGACGGAGAAGGTCATTCTCCCCTAAAACAATACGAATAAGACAGCGGTTCCGTTTGGGGATATCCCAAGCGGAACCGCTTCTTGAGTTAGGGAAGTTCTTTTAGAATCTCTGAAATGGAGACCTTGTTTTCTCTTGCGAGCTGTGCCAGATCGTCATACTCGTATTTGCAGCGGGAAACGCCGTAGCCCGTTGCGTGCTTCCGTCTCAGGGCGCCGTAATTTGTGTCAATGCGATCAAGGGACCGCTCCAACGTGTAGCGGTGGCAGCTCTGCTCTCGGATGCCCAAGGTGGAGGTATGGCGGAACAGAAGCTCTACCATGTGTTCCCGAAGCTGCTCCCGGCATAGCACACAAAGCAGGATCCCGGGACGATTCTTCTTCATGCCAATGGGAATGGTAAAAACATCAAGGGCACCTTGTTCCATAAGCAGCTCTGTTGCGAAGCCGATCATTTCTCCTGTCATATCGTCCAGATTACAGGACAGCTCTATAATGTCCTCAGTCTTGGAGCAGTCCTCACCCAGAATACTGCGAACACAGTTGGCAGCGGGGAAGTCCTTTTTGCCCATACCGTAGCCTATGGCAGAAATCGTCATAGTCGGCATAGGAAGGAAGTCCTGTACAAAGTGCTTCAGCAGGGCTGCTCCTGTGGGTGTGCAGAGCTCGCCTTTCATATCCCCACTATAAATAGGAATGCCTTGAAGGAGCTTTGCAGTAGCCGGAGCAGGCACCGGGAGAATTCCGTGGGCACAGCGAACCTGACCGCTGCCCACATGAACAGGGGAGGCAAGGATCCGATCCGGCTTCAGCTTATGGATCAGCATACACACGGCGGTAATGTCTGCCAGCGCATCTAAGGTGCCGACCTCGTGGAAATGGATCTGATCTACAGGAATGCCGTGAACATGGCTTTCAGCCTCTGCCAGAAGAGCATATACTGCAGAGACATCCCTCCGTACCTCCTCGGGGATGCTTAGGTGAGAGAGCTGATGCTCAATATGAGCCGGAGAACTGTGTTCATGATGGTGGTGATGATCGTGCTCATGACCGTGGTGATGGTTATGGCTGTGATCGTGAAGGTGCTCATCCTCTTCGGTATTATGGACTTTTACGGAAAAATGAGTACCACGGATCCCACACTTCACAGAGGGCTCTGCAGAGCAGAGGGTATGAGGTAGCCCGATAGAATTGAATTCTTCTATAAATCGGGCAGGATCGGGCAGTAATTCCAGAAGGGCAGCTGCCAGCATATCTCCTGCAGCCCCCATAGAGCAATCGAAGTAAATGGTTTTCATGCCTTTGCCTCCATGTGATTGATCATGGCTGCCAAATAGCCTGCACCGAAGCCGTTGTCGATGTTCACCACGCCAACACCGCTGGCACAGGAATTCAGCATAGACAGCAGAGCAGCAAGGCCCTGGAAGGCAGCGCCATAGCCTACGCTGGTTGGGACAGCAATGATAGGACAATCTGCCAAGCCCCCCACGACACTGGCAAGAGCACCCTCCATGCCGGCAATGGCTATGATCACTGATGCAGACATGATCAGCTCCATGTGGGACAGCAGACGGTGGATCCCTGCTACACCTACATCGTAGAGTCTGACCACCTCGTTTCCCAGAGCCTCCGCAGTGAGGGCTGCTTCCTCTGCAACAGGGATATCACTGGTACCTCCGGTCATGACCAGAATTTTTCCGATGCCGTCAGCAGGGGGGAGGGAACCTATGATGCCGATACCGGCGGATTTGTGATACTCCAGCGGTAGCGCCTTCTGAATGATAGCTGCACTTTCGGCAGATAGGCGGGTGATCAAAATCGTCTTTTGCCCGTTTTTCTGCATATTATTGGTAATGCCTATGATCTGCTCCGGAGTTTTACCTGCGCCGTAGATAACCTCGGCAGTACCCTGACGAACCTTCCTGTGCAGATCGACCTTTGCATAGCCCAGATCCTCGAAGGGCTGTAGCTTCAGCTTCTGAAGAGCATCCTCCACATCCATAGTGCCATCCCTGACGGCGGTTAATATCTTTCTGACTTCATTCATGCTCGAACCTCCGGTTCCGGTATTATGGAAGAATATCGCTTTCCCAGCGTCTCCATGATCTGCGCCTTATTACTATAATAAAGAGGGAATTGAGCTTCTTTGATTTGTAGTCTTGCGGTTCCGTTATGGCAGCGGATACGAAAATCACGGAAGCCTAAATCATATAAAAAACCTTCGGCAGCTTCCGTTCGCTTCAACTTTTCAGCAGTCAGCTCCTCCCCTGTAGGGATTCGGGTCGCAAGACAGGCATAGGCAGCCTTGGTGTGGGTGAACAGCCCTGCCTCTTTGCTCAGACGGCGAATTTCATCCTTGCTGAGACCATAGTCCCGTAAGGGCGACTTTACCTCTAACTCTCTGAGTGCGCGGAAGCCCGG
>JAGBGB010000089.1 GCA_017936205.1 Oscillospiraceae bacterium | reverse complement strand
CCGGGAAGCTCTTACGCTTTAGCTGTGACAGCTGTCCCTTATCATAGGTGTAGTCGATTGCGGCGACTCCGGTCATATAGGTGGACTTGGCACGACCGTTTTGATGATAATAGGTGTATGTGGTTGTTTTTTCGGCTGCATTGGTGGCCTTTTCCAAGCGCCCGGAGGCATAGGTATAATTAGTGGTATTCCCGGCAGAATCCTTCGCCCATGCCGTGCGATTCTTATCCGTCGTAAGTGCAGAGCTTGTGTAAATATATGGAGAATCGTCTTCAGAAGGATCCGAGCTA
The DNA here is from genome assembly GCA_017936205.1 of Oscillospiraceae bacterium. GTDB lineage: Bacteria > Bacillota > Clostridia > Oscillospirales > Oscillospiraceae > JAZOXB01. The sequence continues at coordinate 3,435 of JAGBGB010000089.1, read as the reverse complement.
TACTTTGTCGATGTCAGGTAGCCGTTGTTATCATATGTATAGTCTGTAACTGTGCCGGCTCCCGTTTCCTTGATAATACTGTGTTTTGTGTTGGAGGTATAGTTGAATACAATACCATTGGGGGAGGTATACTTGGTCAGGTCTCCGGCATCGTTATACTCAGCCCCTTCTGCACCGCCACCTGTAAGGGCATCGGTATCCACATTTCCATCTTCATCGTAGGCATAGGTCTGTGCCTGGGTCAAACGGAGAGATACATTATCTACATAAGCGGTGTTGATGTTGTTATCATATGCCACAGCAATGGTAGCATGGGTAATGGTGACAGTGGGATCCTTGCCCTCCTTGTCGGGAGAAATAATATCCTGTACATATTGCCAATCGTGGCAATATGGATCAAAGGACTTATAGTGGATCTCCTCGTCTCCGTCGGAGAAGTACAGATGGATCGCCAAACCGAAATAAGGATCGCTTTCCGCTGTCTTTTGATTCACAGAGCTGGGATCAGCCTCACCCTTTGCCCATGCGGAGAATAGGAAGGCGGAATCCAAAGGCTGATTCAACCGAACAATCTGATAGACCCGGTGTAATCCTTCTCCTCCCGTCAGCTTGAGGGCATCACTGCCAAAGTATCCGCTTATCTCGGATGTTCCTGTAATAATCGTTGCACTTCCGTTCTTATGCCAGCCGATACCGGTGCTTCCATAGACCTCCCATTGCTCAGTCCATTCGAAGGAGCCGTCGTTTACGGGATTGTATGCCGAAGCGGCATCCCCCTTCTCCAGCTGCAGAGCATCTGCATAAACAGTTCCCGTTGCCTCCATAACAATCTCATAGATCGCAGATGCTTCTGCTGTATGAGTGACACTAAGCCGTGTCCATCCATTGTTGACACCGGAGGTGTCGTAGTTTAGAATGGCACTGCTGACATCCTGACCTGTGGCAGGGCGAATGTGAAGCTGTGCCTGTGCACCGGATAGGGGCTTCACATAGGCAGAATAGGTATAGGTCTGTCCTGCTTCTAAGGGGAGCTCTTGTGTCAATTCTGTACCTGTTACTTTAAGGCTCTTGTTTCCGATATATACATTGTCTGCAACAGTATTGCTTGTGCAATTACTCCATCCGGTAGTATCTGCCTCACCGCCGCTGTTTTGCAGGAGGTTGATGCCTTGCAAACCGGCAGAGGCAGCTGCGGTAACAGAGTTGTTCCGTTTGTCCGTTCCGTTGTTCTCTGTAAACTCTGCGGCACTGACTCCCAAAACATGCTCCTCACTGCTATCTGTGACATAACAGCTGACTGTTTTGCCATAGGGGTCTAAAACACAGAACATGAGCTGATCATCAGATGGGGAAGTATCCTCCTCCGCCTTTTTTGTATCGTCTGTCTGATCCTTGCCATAGTAACGGTATACCGTCTGAGAGGGAGAACGCTTGTAGCCATGGATCTTCGTTCCGTATACACGGTCACTTGACACATACTCGTAAAGGTTCCGGACATCCCCGTTGTAGCCATAGGAGAACTCCATGCCGTATTGACTTTCTGCATCGTAGACCCGGGTAAGGCGGTAGCCTAACATCCTTCCCTTGGTTTGATTTGTATAGATGTAATCTGCATACTGCCCATCGGGGAAGATTATCCGTCTGAGATAGTAAATAGAACTATTGGGGGAGGCATACATGATCTCCGTCGTTCTACCGTATTGATCCGTAAAGGAGGAGGGGAATTGATCAAGATCAACACCATCCCAGCCGTAGGAAAGGGTCACAAGAGTTTCCGGTGTAGAGCAACCAACATTGGTTCTCGTAATTTTCAAGAGCTTGGAACTGTTATCCGTATAATGATAGTCAATTCGATTACCATAGGCATCCTCTTCTCGGGTTAGGAAGCCGTTAGTAAAATACCATTTGTAGTCTTTTTTATTGGTCATGGTATAATTGGCGCCGGAGACAGTCATTTCACATTTCAAGCCGTCCTCGTCATCATATACACCGTCATCGTCATCATCCATGAAGTAATGCTCTGTGCCATCTCCGTCAGTATAAATCAGATAATTCTCATTTCCTACGGAGAAGGGAACAACGGTTTGCTGTGCAGACAGCTTCCATCCTACATACATGAGCATGTCACTGTAAGACTTGGTATGGAGCATTTGCACTTCATTTCCCAAATCGGAATCTTCCGTAAAATAGCGTCCACCATATGCAGAATTGTACACAAGATTTAAGCTGAAAGGCATAACCTCGCTACTGCTCTGAATCAGAGGTACAACTAAGGTGTTCTGCATGCTGTAGTCTGAAATGTAGGACACACCTGCTCGTCCGTGACTGAATGTCTGATAATTAAAATAGCTCTCGATACCTACTGTATTCCTATAGCTGACAAAAATAACAGGACGGTTTGTGCTGGAGTTCGGGCCATAGAAGGCTGCACGGCAGAATGTGTTTTCTTCGTCTACAGCTTTGAGCACGAAGCCCATGTTATCCTTGTGATTGTCACTGCCATACCAATCGTAGGCCAAGGTGGTAATATCCCACTTAGGATCGGAATCTGTATCATACCAATCCAAAGTCACTTTATCCACGAGAACATCACTGTGTTTTGCACTGCCATTTTCCACCTTCTCCCAGGTCAATGTATGTATCCATTGATTCCAAGCATCCTCTCCGGAAGTTCCATCCAGATCACCGGCATAGGTCAATTCGTAAATGCCTAAATCCACAGAGCTTGCCGAGCTGTCCGGTTCGATTGCATAGTAGCTAAGCTGAAGATAGGCACCGTTGACCTCACAGCCACCGGGGATCGCAGGTAGATTGTTGAGATGAAAATAGCTACGGGTCTTTTTGTTGCTGTTATTATAATAGCCGGCATAAAGGACAGGGTATGTAGTGTCCTGGGTATTCGGATAGCCTGAACGAACAAAACATGCTGCCAGGTCGTTTTCATCTGTATCTTCTTCAAAGGAAGGATCCAGCAGTACGGGGAAGGCACGCTCCGGGGAATTGATCCAATCTTCATTGGCTGTGACTGTTAAGGTGTAGACTCCGTTACTGCCGGAAAGGGTATAGGCAGCATCGTCAGAGAAGTCCTTGTTTGCATCGATCATGTAGGGTGCAGGGATGGTGTAAATGATCGCTCCTTCGGGAGCAGTCAGGGTAATGGAACCATTCTCCAAGAGAGTAGGAGTCAGACCTTCCGTTTCTAAAATGAAGGAATAGGAATAAGTCTCTTGAGGTGCATCGATCACAATGCTCTCTTTTACGGTGTTACCGTAGTTTTCGTATCGGAGGGCTGCTCCGTTTAAGACCTCTGCATATTCCAAAGCAGAATACATTTTATCCGGCTGAGCCTGTGCAAAGAGAGACGACTCCCCTGTAGAAAGTGTGTAGGTTCCAACCTCTCCGGTACCACTGTAGCACAGAATATCTACAGGCTGT
>JAGBGB010000088.1 GCA_017936205.1 Oscillospiraceae bacterium | reverse complement strand
AGCTTCGTTCACCGCTGCGTAGGGGCGCGCATTGCGCGTCCGGTTCATGGCGGAACGGCATGAATACAAAAAACACCGAAAAAGATGTATTTTTCCGAAAAACGAAACATTTTTTCACAACCACCAATTCTTGGTGGTTGTCGGACGCGCAATGCGCGCCCCTACGAATGGTGCGGAAAATCGGAATTTGACCGTTTTCGGGGGAGCTGATTGATTTTAATCCAGCCCCGGAGGGGATCCCTCAAGCTTATCACCTATCACTTATCACCTATCACTTCTCGCTTCTCGCTTAAAAAAGGGACTGTCTCGATTTCGAGACAGTCCCTTTCGGACTCAGGTGGGGGGATCAGAATTCGGGGCCCTGATAGTTGTTGCGGTCCTCGGTGGTGGGCTGGGTGGGCTCAGTGGGCTGAGTGGGCTGACCGTAGGGATTGGGAGCACCGTAGGGATTGGCGGCACCGTAGGGGTTGTAGGCGGCTGCCTGACGCTGTGCCTGTTCGGCTTCCTTCTTCTTCAGCACCTTGGTCAGGACGAGGAAGATGATGCCGGCAACTGCCAGAACAGCTGCGATGATGTAGAAATGTCCCTTGGACTGGGAGGCATAGTCTGCCTCGTCGTCACAGACGAACTTCAGGTGCAGACGGGTGTCCTTGATCTCTTCTGCAGACAGGTAGCCCTCGTTGGAGGCGATGAACTCCTCTACAGCCTCGTCGTAGTAGCGACCCAGATCCTTGTCGATGCTGCTGATGCTCTGGACACTGAAGCAGCCGTTCATGAGCAGGTCTTCTTCGCTGAAATCGTGGGCAAGGGCAGCTTCCTTCCAGGTGTCATTGTGGTCAAAATACAGGGAAGCGGTGCACAGCTCGTTGTCCTTATCTGCGAAGTATGCCAGATAATAGGAGCCTTCGTTATCGCCGCCGGAGCTGGAAGCATACTCCCAGTATACATACAGCTCATCAATCTGATAGCCGTTCTTGTCGGTCATGTCGGTGTAGGGTACATCCGTGGTATTTACCAGTGCGGGAGGGGGGATCAGTGCCCATACAAGGCAGCCGACAGCAGCAATCAAGAAGATCACTGCGTAGAGTAGGGTTTTCTTTGAGTTGACCATTGTTTTCTCTCCTTTTTATCATTCTCTCAGGGTTTTTGCACGGGAAAATTTGCTGCGGGGCTGCTCTGTCAGTCCGTAGCTCCGGCAGAGCTGAAGGGCGAAGGCTGCGGTTTCGGTGGGGGAGCCCTCATACAGCTCCAGCTCCAGCTCCAAAATGGGCAGGCTGCCCTTGGGGCCGAAGACCTCTCCACGGTCTGCTGCCAGCTCCGCACGGCTGCCGTCGGGGAATTCCAGCATGGCACAGCGGCGGAGGAAGCGGGCTCCGCAAGTGGCTTTAAGCTCGCTCTGTCTGTAGACTTGCAGCAGCGACTCCGGGGCGCCCTGTGCGATCAGGGCAAGGACGGATGTCTCGTCGATTTGGGGAGCAAGGGTCTGAAATTCATTCCGTTCCCGTGGCTGACTGCTGGGGGTCTTGAGACAGACTACCTTCTCCTCTCCCTCTGCACGGTGCCGGAAGGTCCAGTGAAGTCGGGCGAAGTCTCCTGCGGCATTGTCGTAATAGGTGGTTTCCATAGGAATGTCTCTCAGGGGACTGCACAGCAGCTTACGAACCTCCGAGGAGCTGAGGATCAGCTCGATCTGCTCCGGGGATCGGAGCTGCAGCTTATATTCCAATTCCTTTGCCATTGCCATCCCTCCTTATGTATATCATAGCATTTTCTTCTAAATATGTCAATCTAAAAGAATTGGGATTTCCCGTCCTATTTCCCGACAGATTTAACAGGGGGGCAGTGCTAAAATGGAGGCAGTGTTTATACTGAGTTTCTTAAAAAAGTAGTCATTCGCAAATGGCTACTTTTTATAGCCCGTAAGGGCGTAGAAACTCGCATGAGACGCTTTTTGTGCCTTTCGGCACAAAAAGATTCCATTAAAAGTGTCTACTTTTAATGGAATAATAGTATTACATAGGAGATGGTATCATGAATCATACGCAGCTTTCAAGAAGTCGAGGCAGCCTGAGGCAGCAGAATCTGAGGGCTCTGTGTCAGCATGCCTTGAGCTTTGTGGGAGGCTTCCTGCTGGCAGGGGCGCAGCTTCGGACACAGGCGCTGCCTCTGGGTGCCTGCCTGGTGGGGGCCCAGAGCCGTGTCAGCAGCGCCTTGGTCACGTCATTAGGGGCGGTTTTGGGCTATTTCCTCCGCTCTGAGCCTGCGGATGCGGTGGAGCTGTCCGCACTGTCCGTACTGATGCCTATGAGTCTGCTGCTCTTCCGTGGGACGGGACTGACGGTGAAAAAGTGGTTCATGCCCCTGTGCTGCTCGGTGATCTGCGGCGTTTTAGGTGGGGTTCGTCTGGTGGGAAGTGTGGAGATCGGTGTTTCTGTTTGGCTGGCAAAGACCCTCCTTGCAGGGCTGTGTACAGATGGCTTCCGTAAGGCTCTGGGAGGGGATCGCCGTGCGAGAGTGCTCCTCGGAGCAGCGGTGGTCATGGGATTGACAGAGGTAGGGGGCTACATAGATTTGGGGCTGATGGGAGCGGTGCTCATTGGCTGTGTCAGTCGGGAGCTTCTGCCGGCGGCGGCTGTGGGCATTGCTCTGGATCTCCGTGGGGCGGAGCCCTCGGTCATGACCATAGCCATGGTGCTGCCTGCCATGTTCTGCAGGCTGATGGCAGTGAGGGGACGGGGGGTCAGAGCCTTTGCCTACGGGCTGCTGCCTGTGGTGGCGCTGCTGTTCTTCGGGCAGCTTGAGCTGTGGCAGATCCTTTCGGTGGTTCCGGGAGCGGTGGGGGGTTACTTCCTCAGCCGTTCTCCCTTACTGCCCAAGACCGTTGTGACCTCGGAGGATACGACGGTCAAGTTAGCCTTGGAGGAGGCAGCTGTAATGTTAGAAACCCTCGGCGGAGAGCTGCCCAGGAACCCCAAGCCCTGTAAGACCGAGGCGGAGGCGGTCTTCGATGCTGCTGCGGAGCAGGTGTGCAGGAAATGTGCCTTCTTCCACCGCTGCTGGCAGAATCGGGCAAGGGAAACCTATGAGGAGCTGTCGAAGGCTGCTGACAGGATCATGGAACGGGGCATTGCGGGAGAGGAGGATTTCTCCCCGGAATTCCGACAGCGCTGCTGCGCTATGGACAGGCTGCTGTACACCGTCAATCGGGAGTTGGAGGGGATGCTGTACCGCCGACGGTATCATATGCAGTTGGAGGAGAATCGCCAGATCCTTGCGCAGGAGTATGGGCTCCTTGCCCGATACCTGCGGAACGTGGGCAGCAGGAGGGGGGAACGGGGAGAGCGGCGCTTCAGCCCCCGGGTCAGTATCTGCAGCCTCAGCAAGGAGCAGAAGGAGGTCTGCGGAGATCGGGGAGCCTGCTTCATGGGACCGGGCAGCAATTACTTCGTGATCCTCTGTGACGGCATGGGAACCGGGGCAGAGGCGGCTCAGCTCAGCTCCCATGCCATTCGCCTGCTGGAAAAGCTGCTCAAGGGCGGCTTGGAGCCTCAGGCAGCACTAAAGCTCCTCAATGGGAATATGCTCCTGCGGGGCAGCAGTGCCTTCTCCACCATTGACCTGCTGCAGCTGGATCTGCACAGCGGTATGGCATATCTGTTCAAGTGGGGGGCTGCGCCTTCCTACTGGCGGGATGGGCAGCAGATCAAAAAAATTGGGACAGCTACACCGCCTCCGGGAGTTGGTGTGGGAGAGGACCATCTGCCGGAGCAATTTAAGCTGTCCCTGAGAAGAGGAGAAATGCTCGTGCTGATCAGCGACGGAGCATACGGAGAGGAGACGGAAGCGGCAATCTCTGCTTATAGAAATTCCTCCCCTCAGGAGCTGGCTGCTCTGCTGATCGGGAGAATGAAGGCCGAGGATGATATGACAGCCATCGTGGTTTCCTTGCGGCTCCGTGGATCCTAAAAAGAACATACCATATATTGATTGCGAATTTTGTCGAAATACAAAATGCGGGAAATAATATTTCTCCACGAAAGGGGAAATTTTCTGTCGGAATCAGGGACTGCTGTGCCGTGAAACATCGGGCTGCGGTCCCTGTCTTTTTGATCCTCCAAAGGGCATTCGTTAAAATCACTAAGAGGGTGAAAGGAATTTTGTAGGTATTTACAAAATCATTTTTCCCCTATTGACAAGTTGGAAAAATCGGTGTATTTTGGTAGTAGATAAAAAAGTAAGCGGTTACATTTGGTGAAACGGTGGTGGGGAGATGAGCAAGCAGGAAGCCAATATTTATGAGATCGCCAAGGAGGCGGGGGTCTCCATAGCCACCGTATCCCGAGTGATGAACCGCAGTGCTTCTGTCAGTGAGAAGAGCACGAAGAAGGTCATGGATGCGGTTCGGAAGCTGAACTATGTTCCCAACAGCACCGCGAGGAGCCTGAGTACCTCTCTGTCCCGATCCATCGGCATCGTTGTACCGGATATTAACAACCCCTTCTTCTCCAAGATCCTGCAGGGTGTTACCGCTGCTGCTGATGAGCAGGGACTTCAGGTGGTGCTCTACAGCACTGACGAGGATACGGAACGAGAGCTGAAGGTCCTGCACACCATGCGGGAGCATCGGCTCAGAGGGATCATTATTACACCGGTTTCCGAGCACTGCAAGGAAACGCTGGATCTGCTGCAGGACTTTGAGCTCAGGGGGATCCCTGTTGTCCTTGTAGACAGAGAGGTGGACGATCCCCATTTCGACCGTGTGGTGGCACAGGACGAGGACGGGGTGTATCAGGCAGTCTGCAGTATGCTGCAGGCAGGGCATAAACGAGTCGCCATCGTCACGGGCCCCCTTCACTCCCGACCGGGTAAGGAACGGCTCCGTGGGTACGAAAGAGCTCTTGAAGACTTCGGTATCCCTCTGCGGCAGGAATATATTCGACAGGGTGACTTCCGTATGGAACGGGCTTGTGAGGAGACTTTGGAGCTGTGCTCTCTGGAGGAGCCGCCTACGGCGATCTTTTCTTCCAACAATATGACCACCTACGGCTGTCTCAAGGCATTCCTGGAATTGGGACTGACCGTTGGGAGGGATATTTCCCTCTTCGGCTTCGATGATATCGATGCTCTGAAGTGGCTGAATTACAAGCTCTCTGTTGTTAGCAGAGATGCCTATGAAATGGGTCGCAGGGCCATGGGCCTGCTTGCCGACTGCTTCGATAGGGAGGGCTTCTCGGAGGTAGGCCGGAGAGAGAGCCTGCCTACGGAGCTGATCCTACGGGGCTCCGAGCAGTGGCCTGAGAGCCTGTGAGTTGATTTGAACCAAATAAGATTCTACTATGATTCTACTATTATGAAAGACGGAGGAAACGGATTATGAAACAGAAGGTTACGGTATTTGGAAGCTTTGTTGTAGACCTGATGGCAAGAACCCCCCATCTCCCCGTTCCCGGTGAGACCGTTCGCGGCAGCCTCTTCAAGCAGGGCGCAGGCGGTAAGGGCTTCAATCAGGGCATTGCCGCCCACAAGGCAGGTGGCAATGTGGTCATGATCACCAAGGTCGGCAAGGACTCCATGGCAAATGTTGCCTATGATGCAATGGATGCAGTGGGTCTGTCCAAGGAATATGTCTTCGTTAATGAAGAGGTGGGAACCGGCATTGCACTGATCAGCGTGGACGAGAACACCAGCCAGAACGAGATCGTCATTGTTCCCGGCGCCTGCAACACCATTACCGACGAGGATCTGGCAAAGGTAGAGGAGCACATTAAGAGCTCTGCCTATGTTCTGGTTCAGTTGGAGGTCAATCAGGATGCCAACGAGAAGGTCGCCAAGATCGCCAAGGAAAACGGTGTCCGCTTCATCATCAACACCGCTCCCTATCAGCCCATGACCGACGAGTTCCTCAGAGGGGCCTATCTGGTCACCCCCAACGAGGTAGAGGCGGAGGAGATCACCGGTGTTCCCGTTAAGGATCTGGAAAGCGCTGACAAGGCTGCGAAGGTCTTCTTCGAGAAGGGTGTTGAGAATGTTCTGATCACTCTGGGCAGCCGTGGTGTGTATGTTGCCACCAAGGAACGCTCCGAGATCATTCCCTGCTTCAAGGTGCAGGCTGTGGATACCACCGGCGCAGGGGATGCCTTCAACGGCGGCTTCCTGACCGCTCTGTCCGAGGGCAAGGATCTGTGGGAGGCAGCCCGCTTCGCACAGGCTCTGGCAGCCATCTCCGTGACCCGTATGGGAACCACCCCCGCAATGCCCACCAGAGAAGAGATCGAGGCCTTCTTGGCTGAGAGATCCTGAGAAAACGTAACCCACGGAGCAAGGCTCCGGGTCATAAATGATTCTGATTACTTATAGGAGGACAAGCGTATGTTAAGAGGTATCCCCGATATTATCGGCTCCGATCTGCTCAAGGCTCTTGCCGATACCGGTCATGGCGATCTGATCGTCATTGCAGATCACTTCTATCCCCCCATTACCAAGTCTCCCAATGCCATCAGCATTCAGGCTAAGGGCAACGGTGCTGCAGAAATGGTTGATGCCATTCTGAAGCTGGTTCCCCTGGATGTAGAGTATTGTGAGCATCCCATCCAGTACATGATCCCCGATGCAGATTCCGGCGTGATCCTGAAGGAGAACAAGGTATGGGAAGACACCATTGCCGCCGTCGTGAACAACGGCTACAAGGCTGAGTGTGTCGGTGAAATCGAGAGAACCAAGTTCTACGAGAAGGCTGCCAATGCCTATGTAACGGTCTGCACCAGTGAGAAGCTGCCCTATGGCTGCATTATCCTGCAGAAGGGCGTTCTGTAATTCAGAGCCCCACTGATTCCGGATGTCATTGCACATCGCAATTCTTAAGATAAGGTATTTAGGAGGAAAAAAACATGAAAAAGATCATCGCACTCGTTCTCGCACTGGTCATGATTGCTGCTCTCTTCGCAGGCTGCAAGTCTGACAAGGAACCCGCAGCCGACGACGGCGCAAAGACCTACAAGATCATCTATGTCACCCCGTCCACCGCATCCGACTTCTGGTCCCAGGTCGAAACCGGCATCCAGCAGGCTAAGAAGGACTACGAAGCAAAGCTGGGCATCAAGATCGACTACTCCGTTATGGGCCCCGCACAGGAAGTTGACGCAGAAGGCTATGTCTCTTCCCTGGAGAACGCAATTTCCCAGAACCCCGATGCTATCCTGACCGCTACCCTGAACATTGACCCCACCGTTCCCAAGGCTATGGAAGCTACCAATGCAGGTATCATCCTGAACTTCGTCAACTGCGGCATCTGCAACGGCGATATGCCCGAGAACCAGGACTACTACAACCAGTTCTACTACTGCTCCAACACCACCATCGGTGAGATGGCTGCTCAGGCTTTCCTGGCTGCTATGGACGAGAAGGGCCTGTCCAAGGACGCCGGCACCATCGGCATGCAGATGAACATGGAAAACGCTGCTCTGGACTTCAGAATGCAGGGCTTCCGTGACTACATGGCTGCTAACGCTCCCACTCTGACCCTGACCGACACCCAGTACAACGGCAACGACTCCGCTGACGCTCAGGCTGACGCAGAAGGCACCATCTCCGCTGTTACCGACCTCATCGGCTTCTACGCAGGCAACAATGTCACCTGTGACGGCGTTTGCAACGCTCTGCGTGCTGCTGACATGAAGGAAGGCGTTGTCTCCGTCGGTGTTGACTCTGACGACGTTGAGATCGCTGCTCTGAAGGACGGCTATCTGTCCGCTATCATTGTTCAGGACGCTTTCACCCAGGGCTACAAGTGCATGGAGAATGCCATCCTGACCGCTCACGAGGGCAAGAACCCCGAGGCTACCAAGGAAGTCAACGTTCCCCCCGTTATCGTTACCGGTTCTAACATCGACAGCGAAGAGATCAAGTTCATGATGAGCCCCTATGTCAAGTAATTGACCCGGGATCTCGAATTGACAAGTAAGTAAAACGGGGCCGCTGTGACCCGGTGGTCACAGCGGTCCTCTTTGAATCTACCAGCAGAAAGAATGAGGGTGTAACATTGCAAGACAATACCATCTTAAAAATTGAAAATGTCAGCAAGTTCTATCCCGGCGTTACCGCGCTCAATGATGTAAGCTTCTCTATTAAGAAGGGCGAGATCAGAGCCTTAGTCGGTGAGAACGGTGCCGGCAAATCCACCATGATCAAGTGTATCATGGGTGTTGAGAAGCCCGATAAGGGCAGAGTTCTGATGAACTACAACGGCGAATGGGTCGTGAATACCAGCGCTGTGGAAGCACAGTCTCACGGTGTATTCGCAAACTACCAGCATGTTAATATTGCTCCCGATCTCAGCATTGCTGAGAACTACTTCTTAGGCAATCAGCCCAAGACCAAGTTAGGCCTGGTTGACTGGAAGAAGATGGAGAAGGAATCCCGTCGGATCATGGAGGAGTTCCGTATCCACGAGGATCCCATGACAAAAATTCGCGAGCTCCCCGTTGCCATGCAGGCAATGGTTACCATTAGTAAGATCTATGTCAACGAAGACATCCGTGTGGTCATCTTCGACGAGCCTACGGCACTTCTGGAGAACGAGAAGGTCGAAGTTCTCTTCAACTTCATTGCCGACCTGAAGTCCAAGGGTGTCAGCATCATCTACATCACCCACCGTCTGGAAGAAATCATCCAGATCTGTGACAGCGTTACCATCCTGAAGGACGGCACCTATGTAGATACCCTGCCCATTGAGAAGGTCACCAAGGACTTCCTGATCCAGCAGATGGTCGGCCGTCCTGCAACGGATATTTACAACATCGAGCACTTTGAACCCGGTGAGGAGCTGCTCCGTGTAGAGGGCTTCACCGACAGCAAACACTTTAGGGATATCGACTTTACCCTCCATAGGGGCGAGATCTTAGGCTTTGCCGGTCTGGTGGGTGCAGGGCGAAGTGAGATCATGCGTGCCCTGACTGCGGTTGAAAAGCGTCTTTCCGGCGATGTCTACCTGAAGGGTGAGAAGGTCACCATAAAGAACCCCAGCGACGCACTGCACAAGGGTATCGGCTTCCTGACAGAAGACCGCAGAGCTGACGGCTGCGCATTGAAGCTGGATATTAAGACCAATGTCAATATGAGCTCTTATGATGCCATCAGCAAGTTCGGTATCATTAACCTGAAAAAGGAAACCACTCGTGCGGAAGAGTATTCCAAGAATGTGAATGTGAAGACCCCCTCCATTGCACAGCTTGTGGGGAATCTCTCCGGCGGCAACCAGCAGAAGGTGGTCATTGCCAAGCTGCTGTGCTGCAACCCCGATATTTTGATCTTTGACGAGCCTACAGTCGGTATCGACGTTGGTGCAAAGCAGGAGATCTTCAAGCTCATCGAGGCACTGACCAGACAGGGAAAGGGCATTATCCTGATTTCGTCCTATCTGCCTGAGGTCATGGGTCTGTCCGACAGACTGATCGTTATGGCTCAGGGCAAGATCACCGCAGAATACAATAAGGAAGAGCTGAAGACCCTCCGTGAGGCGGATGTGCTTCGTAAGGCTTCCATTGAAGAATAAGAGGAGAGAAAGCTATGTTCAATAAAACTGCTGCATTAGGAAAGAATGCAAAGTCCACACCTCTTTCCAGAATGACCAAGCGGTCCGAGTTCACCATTGGCCTCGTTGTGATCGCTCTGTTCTTGGTTGCTTACTTCGCAACCCCCAGCTTTGGCACCAAGTATAACCTGATGAACCTGTCCAAGCAGGGCGCAATCGTTGGTGTTCTGGCAGTTGCTCAGACCCTGATCATCATTACCGGCGGTATCGATATCTCCGGCGGCGCCATTGCAGGTCTTGGCTGTATGACCATGGCTCTTATGGTTCGTGCAGGCTTCTCCATTCCCGTGTGCATCCTTGTAAACTTCGTGATCTGCATCGTTTGCGGCTTCGTAAACGGCGTGATCATCTTCGATCTGAAGGTTCCCGCAATGATCACCACTCTGGGTACCTCCACCATCTACCGTGCCATCCTGAAGTTAGCCTGCGGCGGTAACTCCGTTACCTTCTTCAAACCCGGCACCCAGGAATATGTTGACATCTTCTACAAGATCGGCAATCTGGATATCGCAGGCTTCCTGCCTGTTCTGTGCGCAGTCTGGCTGGTAGTCAGCGTGATCGCATGGCTGGTTCTCCGCTACACCACCTTCGGCCGTGACCTCTTTGTCATCGGCTCCGGCATCGAGGTTGCTCGTCTGTCCGGTATCAAGGTTCGCAAGACCTTCTACATGGTCTACTCCGTTGCAGGTCTGATCTACGGCATTGCTGCTATGATGTTCGCAGGCCGTATCCTCCGTGGTGCAACCAACACCGGTGAGGGCTACGACATGAACGCCATCGCTGCTACCGTTATCGGCGGCGCATCCCTGGCAGGCGGCAGAGGTGCTGTTACCGGTACCTTCGTCGGTGCTCTGCTCATGGTCGTTATCGAGAACGCCGGTAAGGCATTCCTGATCAACGACTACATCCTGGAAATGCTCACCGGCATCCTGATCATCTTTGCTGTTGCAATGGACATGGTCAAGAGCCGCAAGAAGGGCTAAGCTTCCGTCCATAATCCCCAAAAATAGCGAGGGAGAGCTCCAAAAGGAGCTCTCCCTTTTCTCCTTGACAGGGGACAGGATGCAGATGACAGCAAACAGGATGCAGATGACAGTGGATAGTGATGGTAGCACAGCCCTTCAAATTCCGATTTATCAGTGAGTCTCTGTAGGGGCGATGCTATGTCATCGCCCGGTAACACCGTAAAACGGTGTTACGCAAAATAGTTTGATTTTTTGCGAGTTTTTATCAAAAACAGGTGCATTTTATGTCATGGCGGTACCCGCCCTGACCGGGCGATGACACAGCATCGCCCCTACGGATAGTGCGTATTTTGGTAGTATGTACATTTTCAATCAGTTCGATAAATCGGAATTTGGGGATAAAAGGAGGGCTCTGCGGCACGGGGGTGAGGCAGAGCCCTTGGGGGGATTGGGGGTTTATGAGATGCGGAAGTCTTCTTTAACGATGGCTTCTTCTATAAGCTTGCGGTCTGCGTTGCCGGTGACGGTGACGGTTTTGGCTTCCAGATCTACCACTGCCTCGGTAACACCGGGGACGGAGAGGCAGGCTTTTTCTACGGTCATTTTGCAGTGGATGCACATCATGCCCTCTACCCCGATGACCGTAATGGGTAGAGCTTCTTGGGGGGCTTCTTCTACAGGCTCCTTAGGTGCTGCCTTGGGAGCCGGTGCTACTGTCGTGGGCTTGAAGAAGCGCAGCCGCAATGCGTTGGTCACGACGAAGACAGAGCTCATGCTCATGGCTGCTGCGCCCAGCATGGGACTGAGCTGCAAGCCAAAGGCAGGATACAGTGCTCCCGCTGCAATGGGGATCCCCAGAGAGTTATAGAAGAATGCCCAGAACAGATTTTCCTTGATATTCCGAATGGTCGCCTTGCTCAGCTCCACTGCGGAGCTGACCCGACTGAGAGAACCGGACATAAGCACCACATCCGCAGACTCCATGGCGATGTCCGTCCCCGCGCCGATGGCGATCCCTACATCTGCAGTCGCCAGTGCCGGGGCATCATTGATGCCGTCGCCTACCATTGCAACCTTGTGACCTTCTTCCCTGAGCTTCTTGACCACAGAAGCCTTGTCCCCGGGGAGCACATCGGAGATGACCTGCTCTATGCCTGCCTGTGCGGCAATGCTCTTGGCAGTGGCTTGGTTATCTCCCGTGAGCATGATCACGGTCAAGCTCAGCTTCTGCATAGCCTTTACTGCGGAAACAGAATCCTCCTTCAGCACGTCCGCTGCAGCTATGGCTCCCAGATAGTTGCCCCTCTCATCGCCGAAGTACAGAGGGGTCTTCCCCTGTACGGTGAGCTCCGGGTATTGGGGAATGGGAATGCCCTGCTCCTCCATCAGCCGTGCATTGCCGCCGTAATAGGTAGTACCTCTGATCCTGCCCCGAACACCCCGACCGGGCAGGGTCTCGAAGTCCTCAGCAGAGAGCACAGGAATGGAGCGTTGGGACAAATAGCTCAGGATCGCCTTGGCGAAGGGATGCTCAGACTTGGCTTCCAGAGCACCCGCAACCTCT
>JAGBGB010000087.1 GCA_017936205.1 Oscillospiraceae bacterium | reverse complement strand
TTTAATAAGGTTGGTACAATATATAGGTTTATCATTCATTGAAATAACGTGTTTTGTAAGGAAAACCGCAACTTCATTGGATGTGCTCCACAACATTTTCTGTTAGCCTTACTAAAGGTGATAACCTTAATCGGAATTTGATCGTCTATGGACAGAGTGCTGTTTTATATTCTCGGCGGAGCTCACACAGTCGGGATCTACTATCTGTTGTGGTCTGTCTGCTTGGATGAGCCCGGTTTGTGGAAGATCTTGGAGATCTGTCCAGAAAATTCTTGCAAATAATCGGAGGATCTATTATAATAATAGTGAGCTTTTTTGTGTTATTTTCGGTTTTTACAAACAAAGCGAATGTAAGCGATTACATTTAAGAATGTATGTTATTAATCCCTTCATGGGAATCCTACGGTTTGGGAAGGAGGAATGTTCTTGCATATAGGTAGGAGAGTGCTGCTTTGCCTTCAGCTTGCGGCTTTGCTGCTGTGTATGGCTATGGCTGCCTCGGTGACGGGGGAGCCTGTGGAGGCTTGTGCCGGGGAGGAAATTCAGATCCCTGTGTGCATCACCCGGAATATGGGGATCATGGGCTTCCGCATCGAGGTGGAGTATCCCGAGGAGCTGCTGCGCAGCCCGGAGGTGCAGCGGGGAAGTCTGACACAGACCGGTCTTTTGGAGAGCGACCTATCACAGGAGGGACGGATCCATGTGCTATGGTGCGGCACCTCCGATGTGCAGGGAGATGGCAGCCTTTTTGTTTTAAGCTTTCAGGTTCCGGAGGGAGTCCGGGACACACAGGGGGAGGTAAGACTGTCCTATGTACAGGAGGATACCTTCAATGAGCTTTGGGAGGATGTGGTACTGGAGCTTTCTCCCATCCGGGTGATCCTCCGGGGGAGTGCCCCCTCAGGAGACAGCGGACAGACTTCCGGATCGGTCAACGTAGAGGACCGGAGCCCGTCTGCTTCCCAGACGACGACACAGGCTGCAAGCTCTGCTCCCGATAGGGAGGAGACAACGCTTCCCCCTGCCGACACACAGCCCTCGGAGACTGCTGCCTCAAGTGAGCAGACAGCAGCTCCTCAGCAGGGGGAGGAAAGGGACACAAGCCCCCTCACGGGATCAGGAGCCCCAAGCTCTGAGACGGAAGGCGGTACGGAACGGGCTCCCGACTTACCGGAGCCGGTCCCGGTTCAGACGAAGAAAACGCCGTGGATCGGGATCTCACTGTGCCTCATTGCAGCGGTGAGCTTAGGTGGTCTTGGGGCTATGATGCTGAAAAGGAGGAAATAGTATGAAACGAGTGGGAATTGTCTGTATGGCTCTGTTGCTGCTGCTTTCCGCCCTTCCCCTTACAGGGAGAGCAGCGGAGCCTATGCAGATCCGAGGCGGAGCTGCCTCCGCTACCTATCAGGATGTATTGAAGGTTCCTGTGTCCGTGGAGAACAACAGGGGACTGATGGGGGCAGGCATAGAGCTGCATTATGATACGACTTTGTTTACCATCCTCTCTGTAACGCCGGGTGAGCTGTGGTCGAAGGGCCTGTTTGACCACGATGGAGACTCGGCACAGGGAACACTGCAGGTGGTTTGGAGCGGTACGGAGGGCTGCTATTGGGATGGAATTCTGTTTACGGTGGAATTTGCGGTGAAGGGAGAAGCTTACGGAAGCTATCCGATGGAGCTCCGCTGTAACAGTGCCCATACCTTCAACGAGAGCTATGAACGATTGGAGCTGCCCTGTAAGGCAGCCACAGTCACCTTGAAGAAGGCAGATACACAGCCCCTGCTCTACAGCGGCAGCTACAGTGCCGCTATAGGAGAGGCTGTGGATATTTTCCTGAGCATCGCAGATAATCCCGGTATGGCAGGGGGCGTGCTGAGCCTACGCTATGATGCTGCAGCCCTGCACTTTGTTGAAGCACAGGGCATATTGCTGTCAGTGGACCATATGGAGTCCGAGGACGGGACACTGCGCATCTCCACAAAGCCCCTGGGGAAGGAAAGGGGAGACGGGCAGCTTCTTCGGCTGACCTTCCGCATCAAGCACTGCCGGGTCGGCAGCTATACGCTGGAATGGAGCTTTGACGGTGGCATAAGCTGCCATCCTGCACAGCTCTCCGTCCAAGCCGGGAATGGGCGGATCTATGGCCCACGGATACAGCAGACGGAGCCCACTGTGACTGTTCCCGTATGGATCGCGGGGAACCCCGGACTTATGGGCTTGAAGCTCCATATGACTTACGATCCGGCTGTGCTGCAGCTTAGCTCCGTTGACCGCAGCGCCCTCCTGTCTGAGGGAATGTTTTCCTATCATTTGACTCGGGAGGGGAGTCTGGTTTTGGTATGGAGCGGTACGGAGAACATGGAGGAGGATGGGGAGCTGTTCCTGCTGCAATTCTCTGTTCTTAAGGAAATAGAAGAGGATACATACATCACTGTCTCCTACAGTCAGGCAGATACCTTCAACAGTGCCTGGGAGGATGTGATCCTACACTGCGAGGAGATCACCCTTAGTCCCCTTTCCCGGGAGCTTCCCTGTGACGGTGGCACGAGCTGTCCCGGTCGGGGCTTTGCAGATATGCCCCCTGTAGGAAACTGGGCTCACCAGGGGATCGACTTTGTGGTTGAGCAGGGGCTGATGGTAGGCGTGTCCAACACGAAATTTGCACCAAAGAATCCCTTTACCCGCGCAATGATGGTCATGGTGCTTTACCGCATGGAGGGCAGCCCTGAGGTGGAGGGAAGCAATTCCTTCACGGATGTGGAGCAGAGTGCATGGTATGCCCGGGCGGTGACCTGGGCAAGCGATGCAGGGGTGGTACAAGGCTATGGGGACGGTACCTTTCAGCCGAATAAGCCGATCACGAGAGAGCAGATCGCCGTAATGTTCTGCCGCTATGCTAAGCTGATCCAAGCCTATGAGGAAGCAGAGCCCTCCTTGTCAGAACGATTCCCGGATGCTTCGGTCCTTTCCTCCTGGGCAGAAGCAGAAATGAACTGGGCAGTGGCTACCGGTCTGATCACCGGCATTGCCACCGCAGAGGGGAGCTTCCTCATGCCCCACCGTCTGGCATCTCGGGAACAGATCGCAACCATTTTGCTGAGATTTCTTTCGAAATAATTCAAAAGGAGAGTGGGAACTATGTATAAAAGAATGATCGCATGGCTTTTGCTGTTTGCCATGAGCCTTTCCCTGCTGCCCACGGCCCTTGCCGCAGAGGAGGAGCCCTCCTCCCGGGATGTAGCCGTGGAGGCAGAGACCTGTTCCATTGAGGGCGAAAGCTCCCTCGGAGCCATCTTGTCCGGTGCCCTGAATGAGTACAGTACGGATCCCGGCAATGAAGCCTATGCCGTCACGGATCTGGAAACCAACGGGAAGGTCGTCTATGCAGATGTGAATGCACAGACAGACTGCACCCTGGCTGTTTCCGTACTGGATGAAGAGACCGGGGAGCTCCTTGCTACGCAGACCAAGGCCATCTCTGCCGGTGAGGGACGTGTATCCCTGACCTTGGACGAGACCCTGCCCCGGCATTATGTGACCCGGGCTGTGCTTCTGGACACCGCCAACGGGATCACCGGTCAGGTCTATACGGACAACGACCACACCCTCTGGTATGAGGAGTATCTGAATACAGGGGTGGAGGACTTTGACGGTGCAAATATCGTTCAGTTAGAGGAGTCCACAGAGGATAATTTTGCCGTGCTGCTGGACAGCGTTGTAGTGCTGGAGGACGAGGCTCTGCTGAGACAAGGCGCGGAGAATACATATATTTTCGCCTGCAACCAACAGACAGAGGCTCTGGCTGTGGGAGATGTTTTCGCCTATGACATCGATAATACCCGGGAGCTTCTGATCGGCAAGGTCCGCAGCGTGTCACAGCGGAGCGATGCTCTGGTCGTGACCGTGGATGAGGCGGAGCTGGACGAGGCCTTCTCCTTCGTGAAGATCCACTGCGAGGTGGAGCATGCCTTTGCAGATACTCCCGAGAAGCGGGATTCGATCTCCGGGGATAAGGAATACAGCAAAACCTGGTCCTTCAATAAGGGAGCCTTCAGCGGCAATGTTACTCTGAGTGCATCCTTCTCCTTCTCTCTGGAATACTCTCTGTGGAATCGTTATGCCAAGGCATCTCTGAGCATTTCGCCCAAGGGGAGCATCCATGCAGAGGTGAACTGGGCCAGCGGCCGACAGGTGATCTCCGTTGCCAAGCCTACGGTCATGGTCTACGGTGTGTCCTTTACCTTCGACGTGAAGCTGGTATTCCAGGCCTCTGCCAAGGTGACCTTTGATGCAGAGATCTCTGCGAAGTTCGGCTTCTCCTGGGATACCAAGAACGGGAAGAAGAATACGAGCAAGAAGCCTACCATAACCTCAAGCATAAAAATAGAGGGACATATCTATCTGGGTCTGCAGCTCATTCCCTCCGTCTCTCTTCTGAAGGTGGCGAAGCTCTCTCTGACGGGAGAGGCAGGCGCACAGCTCAATGCCTCCGCAGAGGCATCCTATGTAACCGGGCAGACGGAGAAGCATGATTGCGGTCTTGCCTGTATTGCGGGGGATGTGGACGGTACCTTGAAGGTCAGTGCTACTCTGAAGGTCTCCATCTGCGGCTGGGAGGCAGTGAACAAGACCTGGAAGCTGATCGACAAGAATTATCAGGATATCCTTGTATTCCACTACTCCATCAAATATGGGGAATTCGGCTTTGGCCAATGTCAGCACATGGCATATCTCCTGACCATTAAAGTCGTAGATGAGGACGGCAAGGCGGTAAAGGCCACGGTAGACGGAAATTCTACCGGCAAGGGTGTGGTAAAGCTCTGGTACACCAACGAGACCCATACTCTGAAGATCCGTGCCTCGGGCTATAAGAGCCAGAACTATTCCATCGGTGTAGATTCCCCACAGGAGATCACCATCATCATGGAGAAGGGAAATTCCAATGAGGTATCCTCAAAGACAGATCCCTCCTATACCAACTACAACCGTAACAAGGGCTCCAAGAGCAGCGGCTACGGTGGCTACAGTGCACCTCTGAGCTATGTGGAGCCCGGGGAAGGGGTGCGGCTTTCCACTGCCTGTGGCAGCACTCGCAGGAATGATGTGGCATGGGTGCAGCGGGAGCTGAAAAAATTGGGCTACAGCTGCCCTGTAGACGGATACTTCGGCAGCAGCACCAAAACCGCCGTATGCAGCTTCCAGGGGGACTACAGCCTGCCTGTCAATGGGATCGTAGATGCCAACGTGGTAGCTGTGATAAAGCAGCCTCTGAAAATGGTAGGCATTCCCCGGCTCCGGCTTCTGTCTCCTGCCAATATGCCTGCAGACGGCATAGCAAGCGTAGGCTGGGATGCAGTGGAGCACGCAGAATGCTATGAGGTGGAGGTTTATGACGATGCAGGCAAGGTCGTATATGCAGTGACAGACAGCAAGGCCACGACGGCTTCCCTTCCTCTTTATACTCCCGGCAGTTATACAGTGAAGGTTCGGGCGAAGAATGCACGCTTTACAGGAGAGCCTGCCGTTTTGGACAAGGCTTTTACCGTATTGAGCAAGAGCACCGTAGTCTTCATAGATTGGGACGGAACACTTCTGAGCAAGCAGTTCGTAGAATACGGTCAGGGTGCCGTAACTCCCGCCGCTCCGGAAAGAGACGGCCATACCTTCTATAAGTGGGACAAGGATTACAGCAAGGTGACGGAGGATCTGACCGTTACCGCCCTGTACAACAAGAACCGGTACAAGGTGACCTTCCTCAACAGCAGCGGCAAGGAGATCCGTACAGACAAATGCACCTTCGGAGAAGCCGCTGTGGCACCGGAGCTCGGACAGTTAGCCATTCCCACCGGCTGTGAATTTGTGGGCTGGGACAAGGATTTCTCCTGCGTTACGGAGGATCTTGTGGTACGTCCGGTGGTACGCTATATCAATGAGGATCTGCCCATTACCATTGAGGAATGTACCGTCGTGGAGAATGGGGATTACGGCTATACCGTTACCGCCGTGGTTCGCAATTATGACAAGCAGAGAACCACCGGCCGTGTGGTGGTGGCGCTGAAGACCCACAGCGAGCAGTTCCTGACCATGACGGAATCCAGTGCCTTCACCCTTGGGAAATCCGATTTTAACAGCGATCACATCAGCAGAACTACTCTGGAGATCTTCGTCCCCTGCAAACAGAGTGTGAGCTATGTGGATGTGTTTGCCGTAGCCGCTTACGATGACCTGATCCCCATTTCCGAGACGGAGAGACATACTCTGCAGACCCCTCAGGAGGGTGTGAGCACACGGCAGCTGGAAGGGAAGCTGGATCCTTCTCTGGCAGGGAAGCAGGCGATCTTGTTTATCTACAAAATCGGAGATGCCTCTGACTATACCAACGAATTCATCGGTCAAACAGTGATCGGTCAGGACGGAAGCTATTCCTTCCGCTACAATCTCCGGGAGGAGCCCAGTGTAAAAACCGGTGACTTCACGGTGGTTTTAGGCGTGGAGGGCGCGGAGAATGCAATTTATTTGGATAAAATACAGGCACCTAAGCCTGTTTATACCGTAACCATTCAGGACTTTGATGCAACGGTGCTGAGTCGGCAGCAGGTCGTACAGGGAGAAAATGCCGTACTGCCCGAGGAGAACCCTGAAAGAGAGGGTTACATCTTCGCCGGCTGGGATTATACCAATTCTGCCATTTACGAGGATCAGACCATTACAGCCATCTATGTGCCTAAGACCTATACCGTGGTATTCATCGACTGGACAAACCACCGATTTGATGTGGATACCTATACCCACGGTGAAACCCTCATTGCTCCGGATCTGAGCAGCCCGGAGGAGTACAATACCATCGGCTGGAATGTGACCGAGGGCACGAAGGTAACGCAGAACATGGTGATTACCGCCAGATATGAGAAAAAGACCTTTACGGTACAATTCTATGACTATGAAGGGAATGTGTTTGATGAGCAGGTGGTGGAATACGGCGACGATGCACAGATCCCGAGCCTGACGGAGAACAGCACCCACATTTTCTACGATTGGGATACAGAGGAGCTTAGCAGCGTGAAGCGTTCCCTGCAGGTTCACCCCCTGTATGCCTATACGGAGGATGCCGCAGCTCCCGTAGCCAATGTCCGGGAGGGCATCTATTCGGATCCTGTTACACTGAGCTTCTCCTGTGAGGAGGGGGGCAGGGTCTATTATGCCATTGACGATGGAGCCTTTGTGCAATACACCTCTCCCATTACCATAGAGAAGACAGCATCCCTTTCTTATTATGCAACCGTAGAGGGGAAGAACGACAGCCCCTGTGTTACCGGCTGCTATATCATCAATCGCCCCGGGGAGGAGGCTCTCTGGCAATATCCCGTCCATGTCTATGACGGACAGGAGCGGATCGCTGTCTATGTTCGTCAAGCAGGAAGCCTCCTGACACCCCAGACTCTTCCCGTGCTGCGTAAGGGCTATGTGCTGGAAGGATATTATACGGACCAAGCCCTGACCCAAAAGGCAGAGGATGGTCTGCAGGGGGAAACCACCGTTTATGCCAAGCTTATGCCGGAGGAATATGAGGTCGTATTCCGGGATGTAAACGGCAAGCTTCTCTCTACCCAAAGCGTTCCCTATTTGCAGGCTGCACAGGAGCCGGAGACGGAGGTTATAGAGGTTCCTGAGAGCTATGTCTTTGCAGGCTGGGATACGGATGCCTTCTACTGTGTCACCGAGGATGTGGCTGTGACCACCCGTATCGTAAAGCCGGAGCAATTTGCCGCTATTCGCCTGGATCGGGAGTTCTATACCATGATGGAGGGCTACAGCCACAGCCTGAGTGCTACCATTACCGGGGCAGAGGGCTATGATGTTCATTGGAGCAGCAGCGATACGACCGTTGCCGCTGTAAATGACAGTGGCAGGATCACTGCCCTGAGGGACGGCGTGGTTGTGATCATGGCAAGTGTTCCTGCCTTAGGTCTCTGCGCCCCCTGCTATGTGAATGTTTTGGAGAACCCGGACCAGAGCATTGCTCTTCCGGAGAACAGCACCTATACCAAGGATTCCGACTATATTTACGGCATTCGTCCGGGGGAGAACTGTGTACAAACCGTTCTTGACGGTCTTGCATCCGTAGGGGTGGTGTTCTACCAAGGGGAGCAGGAGCTGGGCATGGAGGACCGGGTCTGTACCGGTACCGTCGTGCGCTTGTATGACCGGGACGGGAGCCTTTTGGACGAGAAGATTCTGGTCGTCAGAGGGGATGTGGACGGAGATGGCCTTGCGGGTGTAGCCGATGCCTCTCATATTACCAGAGCCCTCCTTGGCAAGGAGCTGCTGGAGGGGGCCTATGCCATGGCGGCCGATGCCAATGCAGACGGCGCCATGAACAATCGGGACGCTTCCCTGATCCTGCGATATTTGGTGAACAAGGACAGCATTTGATCGGATCCGCCTATATCATGGAAAGGAGCATGAATATGAAGCTCATAGGAAAAAGAATCCTTCCGCTGTTTCTCTGCCTGACATTGTTGTGCGGCACCCTGCTGCTGCCCTCCATGCCTGTTGCGTTAGGAGCGGTGGGCAACTACTATATGATCAACGGCAAATCCCTGAGCTGCGAAACTGTGAAGGATTTCGGCACAGGTGAAAACGAAGCCTATGTTCGGGCTCTGTATGAATATGTGTGGGGCGTTCCCTACACAGAGGACTTCTCCTCCTCGGATAATATTCTGAAGAATATGCTTTATGAGGAACGAGCACTGAACCCTGAGAATCTCAGCCGTCTGGTACAGCGCAGCAGTCCCGGCTCTGTCCTTCGGGTGGAGAATATTGAGGAAACCGGTCAGAGCAATGATAAGGGCCATACGGTTTTTATCGTATCCCATGATGGCAGGGGCTTTACGGTTTTCGAGCGAATGGATGAAAGACGAGAGACCTATTATACATGGGAGCGCTTCTGCAGTCTGTACAGCTACAGCACCGTACGCTTCCTGAAGTGGCCTAACAGCTATTTCGCATCCAGCTACACCAACAGCGAGACAGACTACCGGAAGCCCGATCGTGTACTGTATTACGATGAAGACGGGGCATTTTCCGGGGACGATGTACGCTGGGTCCAGCAGCGATTGACGGATGTGGGCTGCAGCGTTGCTGTAGATGGCTATTTTGGCAGGAATACAGAAACCATGGTAAAAAAGTTCCAGCAGGAATTTGCCCTTGAGGTCACGGGGATCGTGGATCCTCTTACGGCAGATATGCTGGAAACCCCGCTGAAGGCACCCGGGGCACCGGAGCTCCGACTCTCCCATGAGGCAGACAGCCACTTGTCCTGCGGAGATATTCTCACCGTAACCTGGAACAGGGTGGATTATGCAGACAGCTATTGTGTCATGCTCTACAACAGCAGCGGCAAGGCAGTAGATGTTCTGGATACCGTTACAGGCAATGAAGCCTCCTTCATTGTAGATAAGGCAGGCAATTACACCGTCAAGGCCTATGCCCGGAATGCCAGGTTCCAAAGCGAAGTGGCAACCATGGAGCAGCGGGTCCGTGTACATAACACCTTTACCGTCCGCTTCGTGGATGACGACGGTACCCTGCTGAACAAGCAGACCGTAGCCTACGGCATGGATGCGGCGACTCCCGCTTCTCCCAAGAAAACCGGCTATACCTTTACGGGATGGGATGAGGAGTACACCAATATTACCGGCAGCATGACCATCACAGCCTGTTATGCACAGAAGGCCTTTACTGTGACCTTCTGCGATGCAACGGGGGCTGTGATCGCAGAGCCCCAGCGAGTTCTGTACGGGGAGGCAGCTGTGGCTCCGGATATGTCCGGCACAGAGGGCTTCATCGGATGGAACAAGGATTTCAGCTTTATTGAAGCCTCCACCACAGTTACAGCCGTGGTAGTCGGTGGGGAGGAGGGACTCCCTGCACGGATAGAGGAGCCTTCTGCCCAAAGGGAGAGCGATTCCAGCGGCTACAGTGTGGACTTCACCGTTTGCAACCAAAGAGCAGAGCGGATCATAGGCCGCAGCGTAGTATCCCTGAAGACCACTGCAGGGAAGTTCCTGACCATGACCGAGTCCTCTGCCTTCGTGTTGGAGGGCAATGACCGGAAGACGATGCACGTCTTTGTGCCTTACAGCGGTGCTGCCACCATTGTAGAGATCTATATTGTGGAGAATTATAATGACCTGGTTCCCATTTCCTCCGTTGCGGTGGTAGATGAGATTTCCACTGACAACAGCTTTACCGATTGGCTCCCCGATGAGCAGGCCCCCGAGAGCTATTATTCCACCACGGACTACCGTACGGAGTACAGCTATCGGGTCAAGTCCAAGAAGGACAGCACGGCCCCCTCTCTGGCAGGCTGGACCCAGTATGCTTCCCGGATCAGCTCCTACAATTACAGCGGATGGAGCAGCTGGTCTGCCTCTGCCATTGCCGCCTCGGAGCTCCGTGAGGTGGAGACGAAGCAGGAAAGCTATGTCAGCGGTTATCAAATTCGCTGTTGGCTGACCCAGGCAACGACCAGCCCCTATTATCGTCACTATTGGGACTACAATCGTGGGGCAGAGCGTGCCAGCTACGGTGTCCATGTTCATGAC
Source organism: Oscillospiraceae bacterium (assembly GCA_017936205.1). Lineage (GTDB taxonomy): Bacteria > Bacillota > Clostridia > Oscillospirales > Oscillospiraceae > JAZOXB01. The sequence continues at coordinate 591 of JAGBGB010000087.1, read as the reverse complement.
AAGGCTGTTTCTGTATCCACATGGAATTCTTATAAGAATGTTTCTCCTGGAGGCAAGTCCTCCGGTACCTACAGCGGCTACAACAAGGCAGGTCAGAACGGTCGCTACAGCTCCGATGGAATTATCTGGTATCCCTATAACACCCAGAGCGGTTCCACCACCTATTACCGGTATCAGGACAAGACCCCTGTTTATACCTACTCCTATTATCAGTGGGGCCAGTGGTCGGATTGGAGCGAGGAGCCTGTGCAGGCCTCAGAGGATGTGGAGGTACGAACTCGACGGACTCGCCGCTATGAGGTCAACGACCCCACAGAGTATAACACCGGAACCACCCGTACCATTGTGGGAGCAGTAGACAGTGCTCTGGCAGGGAAGGAAGTAACCCTTTTCATTTATAAGGTTGACGAGGCATCCGACTATACCAACGAGTATGTGGGACAGACCACCATTGATGAAAACGGCGTATATCGTTTCACCTTCAAGCTGCGGGAGGAGCCTAGTGTAGAGACGGGAGACTTTACCGTGACCCTGGGCGTGGAGGGCGCCAATACCGTATTCTTCCTCACCCCCATTCAGGCACCCCGTAAG
>JAGBGB010000086.1 GCA_017936205.1 Oscillospiraceae bacterium | reverse complement strand
TGATTTTCGCTGAAGGCCTTGCTATATAGCGGTTTGCTTATTAAAGGTTATAACCTGATTGATGAATTATTTGGCTTCGGGGATCTGAGCAATGGCTTCTGTGACTGCGGCATCGGCAGCGGCTTCCGCTTCTGCTTTAGCAGCCTTCTTTGCAGCAGACTTCTCCTTCAGACCCTCCAGAATGGGCTTTACAGCCCCCATGATGCCCTTCTTCTTCACATCCTCGGCAGACACACTGAGCACCTGCACCTGTCCGTTCTGTACGGCAAGGAAGGAAAGGGGAGTCTTGTTGACCTTGGCACCGGCGCCTGCCATGAGACCGTCGGCTTTTTTCTTCTGGGCAAGGTCGGAGCCACCGCAGCTGAAGCCGCAAGACAGCTTGGAGATCGGAACCAAAGTGACGTCTCCGATCACAATGGGTGCATCTGCAACGGACTGCTCCGAGGCAAGAGCACGGACTTGGGTAGTGGTAAATTCAAACAAATTCAGAAGCTGACTCATATTACTTTACGCTCCTTTTCAAGTAATTCATAATGAAACCGCCTAAAAGGCAGACAAAGTGCCATGGGCGGTAATTCAGTTGTCCGTCAAAGCTGATTCGGGTCTTCTCCTCAGAGAAATCACAGCGGAGATCTACAGTCCTGCGGCGGAAGGTCATAGCGGAATCCAGCAGGGTAATGGTGGGATAAATGATACTGCAAATCGTGCCGTAGTTCATGGCGGCATCTGCGGCATCCTCATCTCCTACGACCACACGGAGGGTGAAATGTTTAAAAACACCCTTCCCAAGCAGTTGGAAGATTCGGGCGAAAATGGCTCGCACTGCTGCAGCTAAATCTGCAAGCATTTGGATCAGACCCTTCTCATCCAGAGCCTTCTTCACATTGGCGATGCTTGCAATGTCCTCCAGACCAAGGAAGCCTAAGAGGGAGGCTGCGCCGGAGCCGCCTTTTTTCTTTTCTTTCTTCTTTTTCTTCTCCTCTGTTTCAGAGGAGTCTTTTTTCTCGTCCTTGGGCTTTTCCGGTTTTTCCTTGGTGCTGTCTACCAGTGGGATCCACGCATATTTCAGGCGGAATTGGAAGCCGTCTTCCTCTGTGTAATGCAGACAGATCTGAATGGGCAGTGCCAAGATCAGAGCAAAGAAGCCAAAGATGCCGAGAATGATATATAATGCGAGCATTCGAATCCTGATGCTCCCTTCTCGGTAGAATAAGGTCTGCAGCGAATACAGACTATATCTATTATAATGCATAATTGGAAAATTTACAATAGTGGGACCCTTTACTTTTTTATTTTTCTGTGCTATTCTTTTTATAGATTATAAGAGTATAATGCCGATCAGAAGGAGGTTGAGGCTTCGTGAAGCTCTTCAAGCAGATCGGATATGTTTTCTCAGGGAAACAACGGTGGAAAATGGCGGGAATCTTTTTCCTGCAATTTATAGAGACACTTATGGATTTCTTCAGTGTATCCATGATCCTGCCCTTTGTATCCATCCTGACACAGGTGGATCAGGCAGAGCAGTCTTCCTGGTATGGATTGATTTCAAAGTTATTTGGAGTGCAGTCTACTCAGAGTGTGCTGCTGATCCTGACCCTATCCATGATCGGTCTGTATGTGGTGAAGAATCTGTATATCATCCTGCTGACCAACCTTCGGGTACGGTTCCTTAGCAGCAACCAGATTCGTATGGGAAGTCGTTTGGTAAACTGCTATATGAATAAGCCTTATACCTTCCATCTGCAGCGGGATACGGCTAAGATCGTTCGCAATGTAAACTCCGATGTATCCGGTGCATTTAGCGTTGTGTCCGGACTGTTCTCTCTGGTGTCTGATGTGCTGATCATCCTGATCCTTGTGGTCTTCCTCCTTGCAGTAGATCCGGGAATGACTCTTGCCATTATGGTTGCCCTGAGTCTTTGCTCTGCGTTGTACTTCTTCGTGGTGCGGAAGAAGATCCGTCAGGCAGGTGAGCATAACCGTGAATACGGTGCCAAGATGATCAAAGCCATTCACCAAGCCATGGGGGGCATCAAGGAAGTTAAGATCATGGGCAGAGAAGCCTATTTTGCGCAGGTCTACAAGGAAGCCGGAACAGAATTCGTAGACCGTCGCAGGAAGTACAATGTGCTCTCTGCCATTCCCGGTCGCCTGATCGAGACTGTTTGCATGGGTAGCATCTTAGGCGTGATTGCCTTTAAGATCGTCCGTGGGGAGGATCTGGCAGCCATTGTGCCATCTCTTTCTGCCTTTGCGGTTGCAGCGGTTCGTCTTCTACCCAGAGCAAATGCCATCAATACCCATGTGAATGCCATTACCTATAATATGCCCTGTCTTCAGGCGCTGTATGATGATATGACGGAGTCCGACCGCCAGCAAGCAGAGTTGGAGAAGGAAATTGAGGAACGGAGGAGAAGACCAAAGAAGCCCAATCACAATGGGGATATTACCTTAGAGAATATCAGCTTCACCTATCCTGAAACAGATAAGCCTGTACTCCGCAATGTTAGTCTGCAGATTAAGAAGGGCTCTTCCATCGGAATCGTCGGTGTAACGGGTGCAGGAAAAACCACCTTGGTAGATCTGATCCTTGGCTTGCTGAAGCCGGAGCAGGGACGGATCTGCTACGGAAGCATGGATATCCATGAGGACTATGCTCAATGGAGAGAGCATATTGGCTACATTCCCCAGACCATCTATCTGACAGATGATACCATCCGTAAGAATATTGCATTGGGCGTTCCCGAGGAGGAGATCGACGAGGCTGCCCTGTGGCAGGCACTGAGAAATGCACAGCTTGAGGACTTTGTCAAGGGGCTGAAGGACGGCTTGGATACGGAGATCGGAGAACGAGGGATCCGTATTTCCGGCGGTCAGCGTCAACGTATCGGCATTGCCAGAGCCCTGTATCGGGATCCCGAAATCTTGTTCTTCGATGAAGCTACCAGTTCTCTGGATAATGATACCGAGAATGCAGTTATGGATGCCATCAACACCCTCGGCAGCAGTAAGACCATGATCATCGTAGCCCATCGCCTGACCACCATTGAGAACTGCGACCGTATTCTCCGCGTAGCAGATGGCAGCGTAGAAGAGACCATCCTAAACAAATAATTAGATATACGACCTTCAAGAAGGAAAAAGGGTCTCGAACCGTCCTCTGCCTTATTGGAAATCTCAAAAATCTGTGATAAACATAATTGTATGAAAGCTACTTTTTAAGGAGGAATCCCTATGGGAAGATGGATCCGTTTGCTTAGTATTTGCTTGCTTATTTCTCTTCTTCTGTCACTCTTGCCCACTGTCCCTGCGATAGCTGCAAAGACAGAGGCAGTCTTGTCAGGTAGAGAATCTGCTACCAAGGCTGTTTCTGTTGGAAGTATTTCCGTCCCTGCTTATTCCGGCGGCACATCTTCCGGCTGGATGACATACGACTGTGGTGCAAATCTGACCCTGTCCAATACAGGTAACCAGTCCAAGATGAAGATCATTACCGGAACCAACGCAACCCAGTTCCTGGCCTACGGCACCTCACTGAAGAACATGGGCTACACTACCCTGTACGAAAAGAAGATCCCTGCCCAAAACGAGTATAACCGCCACTACAAGTTCCTCTCACCCGACGGGACCCATGTGATCTACACCTACTTTGTAGATGCCTATAAGGAGGTTCGGATCATTGTAGACACCAACAAGGACAGCTTCCGCCGTTTTTCCTATACCGGCGGCAGTGGCAATGCCCGAACGGAGATATACATGGTTCCCTTTTCTGCTTCTGACGATGGCTACGGATACAGCAGCAAGTACGGCAGTCAGAATCGGAACAATGCCGGTGCCATGTATGTCATCAAATTCTCCGACAACAGCCTGTTCGTTGTGGACGGTGGCAGCTACATGCAGATGAGCGACCGGGATTGCGAACGGGTCTATGCCTTCCTGCGACGGATCACCGGTATCCCCGATGGGCAGAAGATCGTGATCAACACCTGGTTTACAAGCCACTATCACGACGACCACATTGCAGGCTTCCCACGCTTCCTCACCAAGTACTATACCCAGTTCGATCTGCTGAATATTATGTATAACTACGATGTTGTGGGGGCATCCGGGGACAATATGGAGCTCGTCGGCAAGCTCTACCCCAATGCGAAATACTATAAGCAGCACACCGGCGAGTGCTTTACCATTTGCGGCGTTCGCTTCGATGTGCTCTATACCGTAGAGGACCTCTATACCCCCAACAGCAGCAACCAGCTGATCCTCCGTGATGTTGGCTGTATGCGGAAGTCTGACGAAGAAAACAACTGCTCCTCCGTCCTCCGCGTCACCATGGATGGAAAGGAGATCCTCCTGACAGGAGATATCTACGACGCAGACCGCATCCTCATTGCCATGTATCCTCAGGCGGACCTTCATGCAGATGTGCTTCAGATCCCACACCATGCTTTTGACGGCCACATTACCCTGGTGAAAACCATTGCTCCCACTATTTCCTTCCTGAACCAGGTGGAAAGTGCCACCAATAACCGGAAGGATCTCTACACCAACAACCATAACTGGATGCCCTATGCCGGCACCATTTATTATGGCAACTCCAATTTGGTGGGCTACTGTGCCGAGCAGGGGGTCTTCCTCCACGAGCCCTTTACAGAGGATGTTGACTGGCTGAACTGGGGCAATGTTACCAGAGATATGGAGGAGGCAAACTACTTTGAAAGCGGAACCGTTACAGACCCCGAACCCTATTACCGCTACAGCCGTGTGACCTCTGCCCCCGGCACCATCAGCGGCACCTATATGATCGTAGATCATAAGATGGGCTATCCCCTTTCCTACAACACCGCAACCGGTGCCGTGACCAACGGCTCCAAGGCCTTCTATACCAATGACACCTATTATTTCGGTGCCTCCCAGAGGAGAAATGTAAACTGGAACATGACCTTTGGTGCTGCTGCCGATCTTTCCCTTGCCATTGCCAGCGGTGGCAAGGCATATTATGTCTCCGGTGCTGTCAAGAAGGGGAGCGGAGATTATTGGGGCACCAACAGTAAGAATCCCAACATGGCACTTGGCAGAGGGGATACCTACACTGCCGCAGGAATGTTCAGCTCCTGGGCCTCCTTCACCCAGCAGGTGGAGTCTACCACAAATTCTGTCCGTATGGATATGCTGCAGGATAATACCTTCCTGCTCTATGCCAGATACAACTCCAGCGGTAGTACCTACCATCCCCTTTACCGGGATGCCTACATGGCTGCAACCGCAGACCAGGGCTGGGGTGCACCTAATTTGACCAAGACCGCTGCCAATGGGAAGCTGGACTATCTCAAGCTCCGTCTGTACTCCTACAATGCCACTCCCGATACCCTGCTCCTGTCCTGGACCGGTCACAAGGACTATTACACCGACCCCGGTATCAGCCACGGCCAGGCGCTCTCCCTCCTGAGTGCAGACCTCCGTGTCCGCTACAGATTCCAAAATTCCGGCCACAGCGGAGAGATCTTCTACGACGGACGGCAGCAGAACGCTCCCGGTACCTACTGGCTGGAATTCCCCGGCAATTATAACGGCAATACTCCGGGGAGCTATTCCATTACCGTGAAGTTTATGAATCATGCAGGAACGGCTCTGACTCTAGGCTCTCTTACCCTCCATATCCGCGACCGGAGCAATGACCCTGCGACCCAGATGCTGTTC
>JAGBGB010000085.1 GCA_017936205.1 Oscillospiraceae bacterium | reverse complement strand
GCATTGCGCGTCCGGTTCATGACGGAACGGCATGAACACAAAAACCACCGAAAATAATGTATTTCCCAAAAAATCGAAACATTTTTCACAACCGCCAATTCTTGGTGGTTGTCGGACGCGCAATGCGCGCCCCTACGAACGGTGCGGAAAATCGGAATTTGACTTTTTCTGTGGTTCAGGTGTTCGGCTGTGTATTAGGGGAAGAAAAAGGTATACTTGAAATAAGTATACTTTCGCCATACAGGGGGTAAGAATACTTAAAATTTACTAAAAGCAAGTAAACCGATCCAAATGAGGTGTAGTATGAGAAATAAGAAAAACAAGCATTTAGGCATGGAGATCGATCCGGAGCTGCACTATAAGCTCCACTATATTGCGGACTATGAGGGGCGTTCCGGCAATGGACAGATCCTGTACTGGATCCGACAGGGGATCCGTGAATTTGAGGCTCAGCATGGTGAGATCCGCAGAGAAGAAACTGAAGATTAAGGCATAGAGAAGGGAAATAGAAAGATATGCGTATTCTGGGGATCATTTCTTTTTCCTTCGCAATGGCGGTAGCTTTGTATGTGCTGCTGTTACCCTTCCGTGCTTGCGTGGCCCTTTTTGGGGTGGCAGTGATCGTTGGGCTTATAGCCTGTTTCCTCTCCTGCCCTATGGGGAAGCGGATCCGTTTGGCGGCTCTTGGCTTGAGTCTGGGATTGCTGTGGTGCTATGGCTATGAGCAGTGGCAGCTCCGCCCTCTGGGGGAGCTGGACGGACAGGTGCGACAGATCCGACTGCGGGTCTTGGAGGAGGTAAAGACCACAGCTTACGGCTCACAGGTGCTTTGCCGCTCCGGGGATGTGCGTGTTCTTGCCTATCTGAAGGACGAGGGCAGGGGGATCTCCATTGGGGATGAGCTGTCCATGAATGCAAAACTGTCAGTTGCTGATCCCGGGGAAGAGCTGTATTATATTTCTAAGGATATTCCGCTTCTGGCTTATGAGGACAGTGAGCTGCAGGTTCAGAAAGGCACATTGGGAGCTTGGGACTACCCTGCAAAGCTCTACAGCATCATGCAGACCCGGATCCGACAGCTGTTCCCCAAGGATACAGCTCCCTTCATGCTGGCACTGCTGACCGGGGATACAGGGGAGCTGAGCTACGGTCTAAGGAACGATATGTCTCTTGCAGGGATCTCTCATGTGGTGGCTGTTTCGGGTATGCATGTGAGCCTGATCTGTGCGCTGGTTATGAATCTGTGCTTGCGCAGGCGGAGGTTGGCAGCGGGAGTATGCTTGGGAGCTTTGTGGTTTTTTGCAGCTATGCTGGGCTTTACACCCTCTGTGACCAGAGCGGTGGTTATGAACTCTGTTATGCTTATGGCTCCTATCCTGAGACGGGATTATGACGGGCCTACGGGATTGGGAGTTGCCCTGCTGGTGCTGCTGCTGAAGAATCCCTGGTCCATTGCCTCTGTAGGCTTGCAGCTTTCCTTTGCGGCGGTGGCAGGGATCCAGTGGATGAGCGGGCCCATCGACAGATGGCTTCGGAGGCTGTGCCGAGTGGATCAGCCCAGAGACTATTTTCGGCTCCGAGGAAAGATCCTTCGCTTCCTGACAGGCTCCGTGGCAACGACCTTAGGCGCAAGTGTGCTGACACTGCCGTTGACTGCTTATTATTTTGGCACAGTGAGTCTGATTTCCCTGCTGTCCAATCTGCTGCTGTTGCCGATTCTAAGTGCGGTATTCTCACTGGGCTATCCCTTGGTGGCACTGAGCTTCTGCTTCTATCCTGTGACTATGTGGGTAGCAGAGCAACTCAGCGTGGTGATCCGTGCAGTGCTTTGGGCTGTGGAGCTTCTGGCAGATGTGCCCTATGGAGCCCTGTACACACAGAGTCCCTATGTGATCCTGTGGCTGATAGTATCGTATATACTGCTGGTCTTGGCGTGGCGATACAGGCGGCCGGGGCTTAGCTTGGCTCTGGTGCTTGGAATGCTGCTGACGGTTCCTCTGCTGCAGAGCATACACAGGGAGAAGCTACGCTTTACTATGCTGGATGTGGGTCAGGGGCAATGCCTCTTAGTAGAAAGCGGAGAAATGTCTGCAGTCATAGATTGTGGAGGAAGCCACGGGGAGAGCAGCGGAGAAAAGGCTGCAAGAGCCCTGCAGAGCCGAGGCTGGCAAACTGTGGATGCTCTGATTCTGACCCATTTTGACACAGATCATGTAGGAGGTTGCCTGCAGCTTATGGATCGAATGGAGATCCGAAGGCTGTACCTGCCGGATATCTCAGAGGACAGCTCATGGCGGAAGATGCTGGTACGGGAAGCGGCCCAACGGAGCATTCCCATCTGCTGGGTTACAGAGGATTCGCAACTGCCTCTGGACGAGGGAAGTCTATCCATCTTTGCTCCCGTGCAGAAGAAAACGGACAACGATGGTCTGTCCCTCTTGCTGTCTGTGGAGAAGTGTGATATACTGATCACCGGGGATCTGTCCCATGCAGGGGAACGGGAGCTGCTGCTGACCAGAGCCCTTCCTGATTTGGAGGTTCTGGTGGCAGGACATCACGGCTCAGCGGATTCCACAAGTCCCCAATTGTTAAGATACACGAAACCGGAGCTCCTCCTGATCTCCGTAGGCAGCAATCCTCATGGACACCCTACACCTGAGGTTCTGAGCAGAGCGGCGGCTGTGGGTGCACAGGTGCAGCGGACGGATCAGGATGGAACGATTATTATAACGAGGTAAGCTATGGCAAAGAAGCAAGCAGAAGTTCAGTCTAAGGGTGCAGATCAGCTTTTGCAGGATCTGAAGCAGAAGAGCCCCGGGCGCTTCTATGTTCTCTATGGTGAGGAGGACTATTTGTGTCGTCACTACTTCGGTCAGCTGAAGAAGCAGCTGTTGGAGGAGCTGACTGCGGATTTTAATTTTCATAAACTGACTGTGGAGACCTTCAGCTTAGAGCTGCTGAACGACAGCTTGGAGACCCTACCTATGATGGCTGACCGTTCTCTGATCCAAGTGGACGAGGTGGATCTGTTTGCACTGGATGCCTCGGAGCAGGATACCCTGATCTCTATGCTGCAGGATCTGCCGGAGCACTGCTGTCTGGTGCTGACCTATTTGGACTTCAAGCCCGATAAGCGGAAGCGGAAGCTGTGGGAAGCCATTGAGAAGAACGCTGTTCTGGCGGAGTTCAGCTATCGGGGAGATCGGGAGCTTGTGGGTTGGATCACCCGACACTTCCGAGAAGAAGGGAAGAGCATTCAGCCTGCCCTCTGTGGCTATTTGCTGCAGCTGTGCGGCTCCTCCATGACCAGACTGTCCGAGGAGATCCACAAGATCGCCTCCTATTCCGGTGCGGCGGAGATCGTTCGGGCAGATATCGATGCGGTGGTAGAGCCTACATTAGATGCGGTGGTTTTCGATATTACCAATGCTTTGGCGGATCGGGATTTTGATCGGGCGATGGAGAAGCTCCATGTGCTCTTCAAGCTGCGGATCGAGCCCATCCCCATTTTGGGAGCGATCTCCTCCCAGATGCGCAGGCTCTATGGAGCGAAGGTGCTGAAGAATGCAGATGAGCTGGCACGGATCTACAGCTTGTCTCCCAAGGCTGCGCCTTTTACCATGACTCAGGCAAGACGCTTCTCCCAGAACTTCTGCGAGAAGGCGGTGATCCTGTGTCGAGATACGGATCATAAGCTGAAAACCTCCTACGGCGATCAGGAGCAGCTGCTGGAATTCCTGATCCTGCAGCTTGCACAGGAGGCAAGGAATGATTAAACAGGCGATTATTGTAGAGGGACGGTATGACAAGAACACTCTGTCCCAGATCGTAGATGCACCGATCTATGAGACCAACGGCTTCGGGATCTTCAAGGATCGGAAGCGGCTTGCAATGCTTCGCCGCATTGCGCAGGAACGGGGCGTGATCATTTTCACGGACTCCGATGGGGCAGGCTTCGTGATCCGGAATTTCCTGAAGGGAGCCCTGCCTAAGAACAAGGTGCTCCATGCCTATATTCCCGATGTGTACGGCAAGGAACGGCGGAAGGCTGAGGCTTCCAAGGAAGGGAAGCTGGGTGTTGAGGGCATGACCAAGGAGATCCTCTTAGAGGCTCTGGAAAAGGCAGGAGCTCAGGAGCTGCAGCCTGTGGGAGAGCCTATTACCAAGACGGATCTCTTCCTCTGCGGCCTGTCCGGTCCCGGGAGCAAGGAGAAGCGCATGCGGCTTATGGAGGAATTAGAGCTGCCGGAGCATTTGGGTAGCAATGCCTTTCTGGATACCCTGAATCTTTTGATGCAGCGGGATGAATTTTTACAGCGATACGGAGAAAAAGATGGTTGATATTTCTGTAAAGGGACTGGTAAAGTCCTTTGAGGTGGGGGCGACCCTGTTAGATGGGATGTCCTTTGATATACACGAGGGAGAATGTGTGGGGATCATGGGCCGAAACGGCTGCGGTAAGACCACCCTGTTCCGCCTCCTGACCGGGGAGCTGTTCCCGGACGAGGGAGAGATCATGATCGCCTCGGGAAAACGACTGGGGCTGATCTCCCAGATCCCCCATTACCCTGCAGGCTATCGGGTGGAGGATGTACTGCGTACCGCCTTCTCTCAGTTGGAAGCCCTGCATAAGAAAATGCAGACCTTAGAAGGGAAGCTGACTGCTTCCGCTCCCAAGGCTCTGTTAGATGAATATGATCGGCTCAGCAATGCCTACCTTGTGGGGGGCGGCTATGAGCAGGATACTCAGGTGGACAAGATCTGTAATGGCCTGGGGATCCCTCAAGCTATGCGGGAGCAGCTTTTCGATAAGCTGTCCGGAGGCGAAAAGACCCGTGTGAATTTAGGCCGCCTGCTGTTGGAGAAAACAGATATTCTCCTTCTGGATGAGCCCACCAACCACTTGGATCTTTTATTTCTGCTGCATAACCTTCTTGTGTTCCTTGATTATATACTCTTAATGTATAAATTACAGTT
>JAGBGB010000084.1 GCA_017936205.1 Oscillospiraceae bacterium | reverse complement strand
CTAATACTACTGTCCAATTAAAAGTGGACACTTTTAATTGGACCTTATGTGCCCTGCTGGGCACATAAGGCGTCTTGTACGAGTTTCTACGCCCTTTCGGGCTATAGAAAGTAGCCATTAAAAATGTCTACTTTCTAAAGAAACTCAGTATAAAATACTTTCCTATCCGATATCTTATTTGCTTTCCTTGGCAGCCAAGCGCTGCTCCTTGGTCTTGCAGAAGTGCTCCAGCACGGGGATAAATGTCACGCAGACAAGGCAGGCAGTGAAGCCGCCGTTGTACAGCAGGTAACCACCGTGGAGGTCGGGGACGCAGGTAACGATGCAATAGTGGAGCATAGAAGCGACCACACCCCAGAACCAGCCGTAGGAGCCTGCAATGGGAGACAGAGCCGAGCAGAAGCACAGACCGATGACGATTGCCTGTGCATTGATGGTCAGGGCATAATCTGCACCGATCAGAGCCTTCATGCCGAAGGACATAATGGCATAGCCTACCATGCAGGGCCACACATTCCGAGGATGAGAGCCGGAGCAGCAGCCTGCCAGCATACAGAAGATACAGCCCAGGGTCACGGCATTGAAGTTTGCACCGATCAGGTTGTAATATGCAACAATAAACAAGCCATAGATGCCGACATTCATCAGGAAGGAGCCATTGCCGAAGGCATCAATGAAATCTACTCCATGTCCGGAGTGCTTCATAAGCCTCCAATAGTCCTTGGGCTTGCAGCCCATAGCAATGGCAATTGCTACACACAGGGCAAAAAGCACAATAGAGAAAATATTTACCACATTCCAAGAGGCGATCTCCATACCGCCGGGAGCCGCAGGCAGCGCCACACCGGGGAGCTTATACAGAACAGCCCGCAGGAAGAAGGAGATCATGCCCACAGTCATGGCTGCAGAATAGAGACTGTAGCCCTTGTGGGTCTTGGGGGAATGGGACAGGCTGGCAGGAAGCAGGAAGCCTACCACCAAACCGACTACCACTGCATACGCAAGACCTTCCCAGCTAAAGCCACGGAACTCTGCAGCAGGATACCGCAGAAGCAGCTCTGCATACAGAGGGGACAGGGAAGTGCTAAAGAGCATGGCATTGGCTTGCTTGCCGGGAGCTTCCTTCTTTACAAGGCAATACAGGAGAACACCCAGAATACCGAACCACATATTGAGAATGCTTATCCCCCAGAAGGTGAAGCCCATGGTCAGCAGGAAGCCCAGTACAGAAGGGGCTGCAGCCTTGGCACCGGGGAGGCAGTACAGCAAGGTGCAAGCCAGGCACACCAGTGCACCACTGAGGAAGGCGCCTGCATAGCCGCCGTTTGCGAAGGCATTGGTAGGAACCTTAGCGGTGTTCCAAATCAGATTCTTAAGTCCTGTGAACATCTCTGCCCGATCAGGACACAGAACTGCTGCCACAAACATGGCAAGGGTGATCAGTGCGAAGAAATAACGAATAAAGTCATGCTTGGGGCATTGGGACAAACGCTTCATGTAAATTCTCTCCTCTTACACCCGATGAATCAACGGAAAATTCCCTTGATTCATCGGCATTTCCATCTTTCTTTTCCTTAAAAAATCAGCCACGCTCGGCGGATTCGATCACATGCTTCATAAGCACGGAGGTGGTAACAGCTCCAACACCGCCGGGAACGGGGGTGATCGCCGCAACAATAGGCTCGACCTCGTCAAAGATGGCGTCACCGCTCATGCCGCCCTTGCCCTTGGAGGTGATCTTCTCAGGGTTCCAGTTCATGGAAACATCGATAACAATCTGTCCGGGACGGACAAAGTCCTTGGTCAGGGAGCCCAGAACACCAGCTGCGGAAATGATGATATCAGCATCACGGCAGATGGCAGCGGTATCTACAGTTCTGGTATGGCAAACGGTAACGGTGGCATTCTTGCCCATAAGCATCATAGCTGCAGGCTTACCAACCACAAGGCTTCTGCCAATGACAACAGCCTTCTTACCGGTGCAGTCGATATTGTAATGATCTAAAATCTCCATGCAGGCTGCGGGGGTGCAGGGAGCGAAGCCCAGCTTCTGACCCTCGAAAACGCCGGCATTGGACATATGGGTCATGGAGTCCACATCCTTCTTGGGATCCAGACGGTTGCAGATCTCGTCCTGATCAGCCTTCAGGTGCTTGGGCAGGGGGCGGAACATAAGAACGCCATGGATGGAAGCATCCGCATTGACCTCATCGATCACAGCCAGAACCTCTTCCTTGGTAGCGGTCTCAGGGAGGACGAAGTTCTTAACAGCAACGCCCACTTCCTCAGCACGCTTGGTAGCACCCTTCTCGTAGCTTAGGTCGGAGGGGTTCTCGCCCAGACGGATGATACCCAGAGTTGCGGCAATGCCCTTCTCCTTCAGAGCCGCACTGCGAGCCTGCAGATCGGCTACCAGAGCCTCGTTGACTTCCTTACCCAGTAATCTCTTAGCCATAATGATATCTCCTTATAATATGAAAAGTGAAGTGCTTCGATCAAACACCGAAGCCGGCCTTGACGGTGTTAAAGATCTCGTCAGCCAGCTTGCCGTACTTGTCCAACATGGCAAGGCACTTTGCGTTGAGCTCTTCTGCAACCTGACGGTTCTTCAGAGTCTTGGTGTTGATGAACACATTGAGGGAAGCAGCCTGCATAGCAGACTTAACGATGACAGCACCGCAGCCGGCATCGGAAACAGCCAGACGGCTGCCCTTAGCGGCAAAAACAGCGATAGCATCCAGAGCCTCGCAGCACAGCTCCATAATGTGAACAGGAACCTTGCAGGCAATGATGGTTGCATCTTCCATAATGGTGTCACGGTTGGGATCATCCTTGGGAATGCCGTAGGCCTTTGCCAGGGGGATGAAGCCTTCTGCATCTGCAGGAACCTGATCCAAAAGCTCGGTCTGCAGTGCATCGCACTTTTCCTTCAGAGCAATGATCTCAGCCTCAACATCGGCATACTTCTTCTTGCCCACGGTGAGGGAGCCCACCATGTTGCCCAGAGCAGTGCCCAGAGCACCAACCAGAGCAGCAGCACCGCCGCCACCGGGAGCGGGTTCGTTAGAAGCCAACACCGTAACAAATTCACGGCAGGATTTTGTTGTCATATCCATAATGGTATTCTCCAATCTTAGTTTTTGTAGGGGCGATGCTGTGTCATCGCCCGAAGGGGTCGCAATCTGCAACCGATTTACATACAACCGTAGTTAGTTCCGAATCAGACTGCCACGGGCGATGTACCCGCAAGGGGCATGCCGCATCCGTAAGGCTCGTTCCTCGCCGACGGCTGCCCAAACACAGCATCGCCCCTACGGTCAGGTGGAACGGAAATAGGAAGATTTATTCCCGAACCATATTCCATTTCAGTGAATTATATGTGATATATTGCCGAATTTGATTCATTTCGAATTCGGAACGAACAATCCGTTCATAATAGTTTCGTTGCCAAATGGCTTTGTCAAAAGGTGGGAAGCGTCCCTGCTTTACACCTTTGATGTATTCATTTGTGCTCTGAGCCTTAAACCATTTGATGATTTCACCCAGGGAGTGATCCGACTCATGCAGGAATAGAAGCAGATGAACGTGATTCGGTAGTGCTACACAGCAGTCCAAGGAAACATTACTATACTTATTAGGTATACTGTGAAGCCATCGCAAAACCATTTTCCCAGCTTCATTGTATAGTGTGGTTCCCGTAGCCTTATTTACTTTGCCAAACAGACACGTCTGATTATGTGTACAAATAGTAACATAATACGCTCCACTCGATGAATAGTCGTAATTCGGCAGACGAAGATTTTTTCTACTCGGATGTTCCACGGATCTCATCTCCAAAAATCAAAGTTATTGGTCAAGATCTGTAGGTGCGATGCTGTGTCATCGCCCGAAGGGGTCGCAATCTGCAACCGTTTTGCATTCAATCGTAGTTGGTTCCGAATCGGACTGCCACGGGCGATGACACGGCATCGCCCCTACAGTTAGTCTGCCTCGGTTATGGGAAGAGGGCTGATGATGGGCTTGCCGTCCCGGTCCAGCAGAACGGTCAGACCGCCACCATTTCCGGCAATATGGTAGAAGTAGTTTACTCCCGTGACGGTGTCTACCCAGATCTCATTGCCGGAGAAAGCACCGTCTGTGTGAATGCGGACAAATCGCTTTTCCTTTGACATAATAAATTGCCCTCCTTAAAACTCCTATCCGGGCCTTTCGGGAAGTGCCCTTAAGGAAAAGCTCCGACGGGGGTGCCGCCGGAGCTTTGGTGGTTTCATAGATCCTCACAGAGGGGCGTGCCGAAGCTCTGCGGGAAATTTCTAATAAGTATTAGAACAGGCCGCGAACCTTGCCGGTCTCGGTGTCAACATCGATACGGCGATATGCAGGATCGGAGCCGGTGCCGGGCATCATGGAGATGGTACCTGCCATGGGGCACAGGAACTTAGCGCCGCCGTACTCCAGAATGTCACGGATGGGCAGTCTCCAGCCCTTGGGAACACCCTTCCAGCTGGGCTCATGGCTCAGGGACAGGTGGGTCTTAACCATCATGGTGCAGTAGTCAGCGTACTTGGGATCGGTCTCGAAGCGCTTTGCCTTCTCCAGAGCCAGAGGTGCCCAGTCAACGCCCTCAGCACCGTAAACTTCCTTAGCGATACGCTCTACGCGCTCACGCAGGGGCAGCTCCAGGTCATAGAGGAACTTGATCTCGTTCTTCTCTTCGCAAGCATCGATAACAGCCTCGGCCAGCTCGATAGCACCTTCGCCGCCGTATCTCCAGTGGTTGGACAGTGCGCAACGAACGCCACGCTCAGCACACAGCTTACGGATCAGAGCGATCTCAGCCTCGGTGTCAGTGTAGAACTGGTTGATGCAGACTACGGGAACGATACCGGACTTCAGGATGGTAGCAACATGGTGGAACAGGTTGTCGCAGCCCTTCTCCAGCAGCTCCAGATTCTCCTCGGTGTACTCCTTGGGCAGGGGACGGCCGGGAACAACAGCGGGACCGCCGCCGTGCATCTTCAGTGCACGGATGGTAGCAACCAGAACGGAAACATTGGGGGTCAGGCCGGACAGACGGGACTTAACATTCCAGAACTTCTCGAAGCCGATGTCAGCTGCGAAGCCGGACTCGGTTACATGATAGTCGAAGAGCTTCAGCGCCAGACGGTCGCCGATAACGGAAGACTGACCGATAGCAATGTTCGCGAAGGGGCCTGCATGGATGAGAACAGGCTGATGCTCAACAGAGTAGCAAACAGTGGGGTTGATGGTGTTACGCATCCAAGCGGTCATTGCACCGGCAACTTCCAGATCCTCGGTGGTAACAGGCTCGCCGCTGCGGCTGTAAGCAACAACGATCTTGCCAATACGCTCACGCAGATCCTGCAGGTCACGAGCGACAGACAGGATAGCCATAAGCTCGGAGCCAACAGCGATACCGAACTTGGATTCCATGAGGAAGCCGTCCTTGGTGCCGCCGATGCCCATGACGATGTTACGCAGGCCCTGTGCACAGAAGTCCAGAACCCAGCCCATCTCGATACGCTTGGGGTCGATGTCCAGACGCTTCAGGCCACGCTTTGCCAGCTGCTCGTCGTCGTAGTTGCGCTCATGCTGCATACGGGCGTTCAGAGCGACCATAGCCAGGTTATGAGCGTTCATGATGTCGTTAATGTCGCCGGTGAGACCCAGAGAGAACTCAGTCATGGGCATGAGCAGAGCGTTGCCGCCGCCTGCTGCGGTACCCTTAACATTCATGGTGGGGCCGCCGGAGGGCTGACGCAGGCAGCCGCCGACATTCTTGCCCAGCTTGCCCAGACCTTCAATCAGGCCAAGGGAAGTGGTGGACTTACCCTCGCCCAGGGGGGTGGGGGTAATAGCGGTAACCTCGATGAACTTGCCGTCGGGCTTGTCCTTCAGACGGTTCATGATCTTGATGAAGTCCAGCTTGGGGGTCTTGCCGTAGGGGATGATCTCGTCGGGGAGCAGTCCCAGCTTCTCACGGAACTCTTCTACGGGGGGCAGAGTCTTCTCTGCTTCCTCTGCGATCTGCCAATCCTTATAGACGGTAGGATCCAGAGTGACGCGGCCGGTTTCGGGGTCGGTGTACTTGCCGTTTACGAATTCGATTGCCATAGGTAATCCTCCTTAATTTTGTCTCTCGATTATTATAACATTACGAAAAATTTTTGTCAATCCTTATCCTCATTACATCAGCATTATATCACGGAAAAAAGGAAAATCAATAAGTTATAAATGAAATATTCATAGTTTTAAACTATAGATCCAATCTATATGATCTACATAGCAGCCTTTACTGCCCCGATCAGCAGGTCACCGGCTACAACCCGATCCTCTGCGGAGAAGCCGGTCTCAAAGTTATCGGTATACAGTAACTGGGCATTGGGAGGGAATTCCTCGTCTCCTTCCCAGACCAGCAGCCGCAAACGGTACTGATCCAGCAGCTCAAACTCATAGGCGGCATCCCCATGCTTCAGAGGCAAGCCCCCCAGAGCCTCTGCACCCTTACGGAATGCCTCTATTCGGGTGCCGAAGGTAAAAGCTGCTCTGGTCAGCACACGGCCGGTAAAGGGCTGAATGTACAGCTCCCCCCAGGGCATTTCACGGAAGGTCTTAAAGTTGGCAGAAAAGCTCCCCTTTTTGCCTTCCAGCAAGAAGCGCAGAAGGAAGGTCTGCAGGGGCAGGCTTCCCACCGCAGGAGAAATGCTGTATTCGGGATGGGTAATGGTGTACGACGTTCCCAACAGGGTCAGAGTAAAGGCTACCCCGTCCCACTTGGCTCCGCTCCGCAGTGCCATCTCAGCGGGATCCGCTGCCTGAAATTTCTCACAATAATGTGCAAAAGGAACTTCTTCCTTGTGATTCTCAACTTGCATAAAATCATTGCTCCGTTCTAAGTGTTTTTCAAATATATGGTTCTTTGCGGTTGGATTATCGCAACAGCTTACAGTAGAAATACCGCACCCTCTGTAGGGCAAGCTGACCCCAGCTTGCCGTCCGCGAAGCGGCAGACAGAACCGGCAATCATCGATTTCCCACTCTCGTAGCCCAAGCTGTTTTCTCGCTCGTAAGCCCTGTTCATCATACTCCGCTAACTCCTTGCGAAAGTACCTACATCAGCAAACCGGAGTCAGCTTACCCTACAATTGATGCATTGGCTTTCAAAATAACAATAGATATCATAGGCAGCCTGTCTTGAGCAACATTCGCAAGGGATTTGTTTCTATGTATTCTATTTTGGTTTGTAGTTCTGCCTCATTGCGAATAACATGGTCGTAGTACCGCTCCTGCCATATTTGCTCTCCAAATTCCTTCGTGGTAAGTCGTTTGAATGCCTTAATCGCATTGGGAATAGAGGATGGTTTATCGCCCTGTTCTATACCAACGATCAGATGAATGTGATCCGGCATAATGATATATGAAAGGAGGGAAAAATCGGTATAGTGCTTAGGTATTCCCAAAATATACTCTTGTACTTTTTGCCCCTTTGGGGATAGATCTACGACAATTCTTCGATCCTCGGTTACACAGATACGAGACAAGCTCGGAGTTCTGTTTTTAGTGCATATGGTTAAATAATAAGCTGTCTGAGATGAATAATCAAAGTTCGTTAATCTTATTCTCTTCCGTTTTGGATTATCCATTTTCGAGGTATCTCCTTCGTCTTTGTGCTGGCCGTCCGTAGGGCAAGCTAACCTCAGCTTGCCGTTGCAGGAACTACCATGTCAGCACAAACTCGATAACTTGTACTGTCTGCCGCTTCGCGGACGGCAAGATGGGGTCATCTTGCCCTACAGAGAAGGTGCTTTCGATATTTGAACTGCCATGGTATACTCACCCTTGTGTATCATGGAGGTAACCCGATACTCAAATTAGGAAGCTCCTGTAAGCTTGCGGATCGTGGGCTCTTTGCAGGTGATCACATCGATGATGTGATCCAGGCAGAAGATGCCGTAGTGCTTCCATTTCCCGGGATAAGGTTCGCCGTCTTCAAGAATCTGACAATCTGTTATAAGAGGAAGTACATCCAATAGGTGTGATTTCTCATAAATACACAGGAAGCCCCCTTCAGAAACCTCTTCAGGCCCTACAGCAGCATAGGATTCATCGCGAACCAAATAGAGAATATAGCTCTCAAACAGGATCTCGTATTGTTCCTCTCCGGGGCATAGGGCAACTGCATCCCCAAGAATGGCATCTACTTTTTCATTCCCCACGCTGCTCTCCGGAACGGCTTCGCGCCGGGGAAATGCAATTACAAAGGAAACAAAAAGGTCCCCTTCGTCCTCAGTGCGTATTAGGAACGGTGCAGATGCAGGCTGCGAAAAATAGGTTTCTCCAAATGCGATCATATAAACTACCTCCAACTTTCCCTTAAAATATATAGCAATTTAAGGGAAAGCCCATCAAACTAAGGAAAAAATCACTCCATCACAAAGCGGTTGGCATCGGTGTGGGGGAGGAAGCAGGCGGCGACGAAGGAGTCCATATAGCCCGGATGGGTGGACAGCTCCATGTAGGTCATGTTCCGTGCCACCTCTGCGGTCTTTTGGTTTGCCTCGTCGGACAGTGCCATGGTGTAGGCCCCTGCAAGGGAGGAATTGCCGATGTAGTGGAACAGCTCAAGGGGCACATTGGGGAACATGCCGATACGGACGGCATTCTTCATATTAATACCGCTGCCGATGCCGCCGGCAACATAAATACCCTCAAGGACGGACTCGTCCATATCCATAGCGGACAGCAGGGTATCAATGGCGGAATAAATGGCACCCTTGGCACGGATGAAGTTATCAATATCTACCTCGTTCAGTGCGATCTCTCTGCCTGTGGCAGATTCGCAAGCCTTGGCGAGGATGTATCTGCCGATGCCGTGCTTATCCCGAGCCACACGGCTGCCCTCTCGGACGAAGATGCCCTTGGCATTGATGATGCCGCAGCGGAACAGCTCTGCGATCATGTCAATGATGCCGCTGCCGCACAGGCCCACGGGCTTACCGCCGCCGATAATATCATAGGTAGGCTCCATGGTGTCCCGATCAATGGTACATGCCTGGATCGCACCGTCCGTGGCACGCATGCCGCAGGAAATATCGCCACCCTCAAAGGCAGGGCCTGCGGAACAGGCACAGGATACTAAAAAATCAGAATTACCGAATACCAGCTCGCCGTTGGTACCCAGGTCAATAAACAGGGACATTTCTTCCTTATTCCAGATCATACCTGCAAAGGTACCTGCAGTAATATCCCCACCCACATAGGAGCCGATATTGGGAGCGATGCGGACCTGTGCATTGGGATGGATGGGCAGACCCAGATCCCCTGCCCGCAGGTTCTCATAATGGAAGAAGGCAGGAATATATGGCTCCGTGCGGACGGGATCGGACTCTACACCTAAGAGCAGGTGATTCATAGTAGTATTGGCACCGATGGCCAGACGAAGGATCCGCTGTGCAGGGACCCCTGCTTCCTTGCTCAGAGTCTGAAACAGGGGCAGAACCGTTTCTTGAATGATCGCCTTCTGGAGCTTCTCTCTGCCGCCGGGCTTGCCCTGTTCGATAATACGGTTGATCACATCCGCACCGTAGCGGATCTGACCGTTGCCGCCGGATGCCTTGGCAAGGAGCTTTCCGTCCTTCAGATCGAACAGCACAGCAGAGACCGTGGTGGTGCCGATATCCATGCCGATGCCGCACAGGGGGCTTTCATCCCCATAGGGTGCGAAGGTATAGACCGTAAAGCCACGGTCTGTTTCCTCTCCCCATACACGGATGCGGAAGCCATTCTCTCGCAGGGCAGTAGGCAGCTCTCGCAGGGCCGCGAAGGGAAGATCGATCTCACAATTCAGAGTCTCCTGCAGGGCTCTTTCCAGCCGCTCATTGTCGGGCATGGTATCGTCCAGAGTGGGCTCCTCCAGCTCCAGATCCACAGCACGGAAGCTGTTACCCAGAGAGATCCCTGCCTCCTGTACGCCCTCCAAAAGCTGTTGGAAGATAGCAACTTCCTCACCGCTGGACAGGTCGGCAGTCTTCATACGGCTGCGGTAGGCAGAGGCAATATCGG
>JAGBGB010000083.1 GCA_017936205.1 Oscillospiraceae bacterium | reverse complement strand
GTCCGTACCGGCACCGATGGCAATGCCCACATCTGCAGTCACCAGAGCCGGGGCATCATTGATGCCGTCGCCCACCATAGCCACCTTATGGCCTTCTGCCTGCAGTTTGGAGACCACACCGGCCTTATCCCCGGGAAGCACATCGGAGATGACATGGGTGATCCCGGCCTGAGATGCAATGGTCTTGGCTGTTGCTTCGTTGTCGCCGGTGAGCATCACCACATCCAGCCCCAAATTCTGCAGTGCTTTCACTGCTTCCGCGGAATCTGCCTTCAGCACATCCGCAGCGGCAATGGCACCGATGTAATTTCCCTTTTCATCGCCGAAGTACAGGGGTGTTTTCCCCTGTGCAGCCAGCTCAGGGTATTCAGGAGCGGAAATCCCCTGCTCCTGCATCAGCCGGTGGTTTCCGCCAAAATAGCGCACACCCTCCACAATACCGCTGACGCCCCGTCCGGGCAGAGTCTCGAAGGCTTCTGCTTCCTTCACAGAGATATTGTGATCGTGAAGATAATTCAGAATCGCTTTAGCAAAGGGATGCTCGGAACGCTCTTCCAGCGCGCCTGCGATCCGGATCAGTTTGTTCTCATCACCGTTGGAGAGAAGATCGGTAACCTCCGGCTTGCCGGTGGTCAGGGTTCCGGTCTTGTCCACTACAACGGTGCCCACATGGTGCAGATTCTCCAGGGCTTCCGCATTCTTGAACAGCACGCCCAACTTGGCACCCTGTCCGGTACCTACCATGATGGCCACAGGGGTAGCAAGACCCAGGGCACAGGGACAGCTGATGACCAGCACCGCAATGGCAGTGGTCAGGGAAAATTCCACACTCTGCCCTGCCAGCATCCACACTGCGAAGGCAGCTAAGGCAATGGCCATGACCACAGGGACAAAGATCCCTGCAATTTTATCAGCCAAACGGGCAATGGGAGCCTTGGAGCCCCCTGCCTCCTCTACCAGACGGATCACCTGCGACAGGGTGGTATCCTGTCCAACCTTATCTGCACGGAATTCCACATAGCCGGACAGAAGAATGGTGCCTGCGGCTACGGTGGAGCCCGGTTCCAGCTCTACGGGAATACTCTCGCCTGTCAAGGCGCTCTGATCTACAGAAGCTCGCCCCTTCAACACCTGACCGTCCACAGGGATCTGTCCTCCGGAACGAACAATGACCGTATCCCCTACCTGCACCTGCTCCGCAGGGATCTCTAATTCCGCCCCGTTACGGAGGACGGCAGCGGTTTTGGGAGCCAGATCCATAAGCTGACGGATGGCATCTCCGGTCTTACCCTTGGAGCGAGTTTCCAAAAATTTGCCCAAGGTGATCAGAGTCAGGATCATAGCTGCAGATTCGAAGTACAGATTCTTGCTGTACAGCTCCACAATGTCCCATTGCCCATGTCCTAAGGCATAGGACATCCGCAACAGAGCAAGGACTCCATAGAGTAAGGAGGCTCCCGAGCCTACTGCAATGAGGGAATCCATATTGGGAGCACGATTCCACAGTGCCTTTAGACCACGGCTGTAATAGACCCGATTGAGATAGACCGCCGGCAGAGTCAGGAAGAACTGCACCAGTGCAAAAAGCAAGGCATTCTCTGCTCCGTGGAACACATGAGGGGTAGGCAGTCCCACCATATGCCCCATAGTCAGATACATGAGGATCAGCAGGAAGACGCCGGAGATCAGAATCCGCTTCTTCATTTCCTTCAGCTCGTCTTTTTTAAGGGTATCTTTTTTGACCTTGGGCTTCTCCTCCCCATAGGAGGCGCCATAACCCGCCTTGGAGACCGCAGCGCAGATGGCAGGACAGACGGAGGCATCTGCCACCTCAGCCACCATAGAGCCTGCCAGCAGATTGACCTCGGCGGCTTGGACGCCCTGTACCGCCTTAGTTACCTTCTCCACACGGGCTGAACAGGCGGCACAGGTCATGCCTGTGACCTGAAATTTCACCTTCACGGTTCAACACATCCTTTCTTAGAAGGGCACTCTTGACGGCACCCTTCCTTTCTGCTATGATTGTATCAAATATTTGCGAAAATGCAAGTATGCACAATTATGTTCATTGCTATCCAAAAGGATAGTGTGAAAGGAGGAAAGAATATGGATAGAGAAATTTGTCCCGTAGAAGTGACCTTGGATCTGATCGGTGGGAAGTATAAGGCACTGATCCTGTGGCATCTGGCAGAGGGAACGCTGCGATACAACCAATTACAGAAGGCGATCCCCACTGCCACAGCCAGAGTGTTGACCCATCAGCTTCGGGAATTAGAGGAGCAGAGGCTTATTGAGCGCACCGTATACCCTGTAGTGCCGCCTAAGGTGGAATACTCCATGACCGACCTCGGTCGCAGCCTTATGCCCATCCTAACCGCCATGCGTAACTGGGGTGCCGACTACCTCCGCAGCCAAAACATCGAACCCAACTGTTGCATGATGAAGCAGGAATAAAGAGGCAAATTCCGATTTGTCGCACTGTTTCATGTATCGCTGCGTAGGGGCGCGCATTGCGCGTCCGGTTCATGGCGTAACGCCATGAACACAAAAACCTCCGAAAATGATGTAATTTCT
>JAGBGB010000082.1 GCA_017936205.1 Oscillospiraceae bacterium | reverse complement strand
GCAGGCAAATATCATTGAACCCCTCTGAGCCGTTGGCTCAGAGGGGTTCATGGTGCCGGTGACCGGGGTCGAACCGGTACGCTTTTTAGGGCGAGGGATTTTAAGTCCCTTGTGTCTGCCTATTCCACCACACCGGCGTGGAACTTATTCTATCACTTTTTCTTGCTTCCGTCAAGTGTTTTTCGTATTTTTCATATAAATCCGAAGTATTTATATAGGGTCGTCTCGAAACGATGACCCAACAAGACCCCCGTCCTGCTTATTTTCGTTCCAAAATTCCGATTTATCGTACCATTCGTAGGGGCGCGCATTGCGCGTCCGACACCCACCAAGAATTGGTGGTTGTGAAAAATGTTTCGTTTTTGGGAGAAATTACATCATTTTCGGTGGTTTTTGTGTTCATGGCGTTACGCCATGAACCGGACGCGCAATGCGCGCCCCTACGAAGGGGAAAATCAAACTGTGCGACAAATCGGAATTTGGTTGAAAATTGCGTGGGGATCAGATGATATAGAAGAACACTCCGAAGAACTGCAGCAGGCTGCCTAAGACCACAAACAGGTGAAAAACAGAGTGCATATAACGCAAACCGCCCTTTTTTCCGCCGACCGCATAGAAGATGGCACCTACGGAATAGGCGATGCCGCCTAACAGCATGAAGATCAGGCAGGGGATCCCCATAGCTGCAACCGCCTGTTTCCCTGTTAGGATGATGCACCAGCCCAGGAGCAGATAAAGGGTCATAGAAAGCTTGGAGTAACGCTTCAGATCAATGGCGTTCAACACGATGCCAAGGATCGAAAGCCCCCACACGATACCGAACACCGTCCAGCCCAGAGCAGGAAGCTGCTGCCGAAGGGCACAGAGGGCTACGGGAGTATAGGTTCCGGCAATGAGCACGAAGATGGTGCAGTGATCCAGAATCTGAAAAACCCGTTTTGCCGTTCCTTCCCGCAGACCGTGATACAGACTGGACATAGTATACAGCACGATCATGGAAAAACCGTACAAAAAAGCCGCCACGACCCCATAGGCATCAGAGTAGAGAAACGCCTTGACCACACACAGAGCACAGGCGGCTACGCCAAAGGCAGCGCCTACGATGTGGGAGACCATATTAAAGATTTCTTCTCCACGGGTATAGTCCGGCAAGTCTCGATTGCGGAGCTTCGTTCGCTTCATAAAAATTCCTCCCTTTGTGAATACCGAATCAGCATATCACAAAAGGAGGAAACTTTCAACAAAATCCCGCAAACTGTTAGAGAAGATTTTTTATGCTCACAAACAGGATTTTATGTAAGATCAAAGCTTCTCGAACAGGTAGTAGGCTCTGGTAACGCAGTCGTTGACGACTACAGAGAAGTCGGCGTAGGCAGTGGTTCCTTCCATACGAACCTTCCCTGCTCTGCCGGGAACATCATAACGCCCCGGGCGGTACATGGGATCCCAAACCGCAACGGTGTTCCCCTCTGCAGCGCTGAGGACGATGAAGTGGCGGCTGTCGGAGAAAACACCGATCCAGTCCTCACGGTCGCCCTTGGTATTGGCGATGACCATGCCCCGCTTGGCATGGAGGAAGTCCAATGCCTCCTGCGGATCCTCGGTAATAATGCAACGCATTCCAAAGGCTTCTGCAAACACCGGTCCAAAAATCACCATAGAGGTTCCGAAGCCCTCTCTTGCGCCGCAGAGCTTTGCCATCTTTCCGGCAACCTCCGGAGGGAAGGGACGGCCGACCATAGCCTCCACGATCATACCGGCACAGCACACACCGCAGCCATTGTCTGCAATGGTACCCTTGGGGCTGCTGGGAGAGGGATATGGGACATATTCATAATCTAACTGACAATAGAAGCTCATCATTCGCTCCTCCGTTTCTTTAATATGACTCCATTATACTCCATCCCGCAGGAAATTGCAATCGGGTAGAAGGGGAATTCCATAAAACTTATCCCAGTCCCACTGCTTCCTCAAGCGCATCCTCAAGCAGATCGGCAAGCTCCTCAGAGCTGTAATCAAACAGGGGAACCGTCTCCCCTGTAAGCAGCTCAACCGTTTCTACAGGAGCGACCACCAGAACACCATCCAGAATAAGCTCTGTCTCTGCTCCAAAGAGAGCATTCTCGGATTCGATGCTTATCATACCGTCAATCTCATAATACAGCTTTTCACCATCTTCGGAGCAGGAGATCAGCCATTCTGTCCCGTCGATCAGGCAGGTAAACTGCTTCTTTGTTTCAGACCATTCTACGAAGCTGCCCTTATCCGTACTGAGTCGCAGCCCCTCCGGCTTCCGTTCCAGAGTAAGGCGATAATCCTCCCCATCATAGTGTAGCAGGATCTCGCTCCACAGGTTCTGTTCTCCATACAGGTAAATATAAGTAGCTTCCTCCTGTTTTCCCTGAGGAAACAGCTCCACAGCAGCCAGACGATCCTTTTTATCAATCCCTAAGCGAACCACATAGCGATCTGCATCCTCCGGAAGGATCCCTTGATCAAAAGACTCCTGAAGCTCATCCGGAAGAGTCATAAACGCCTCCTTACCAAGGACTCTCTCCCACTTGCTACGCAGATAGCCTCTGTACAGATCATTGATTTTCTGACAATCTAAGCAGAGCCCATAGACATCCAGCTCCGGGGCAAAGGATAAGTACATCTCCCCTTCCTCTGTTTCCCCATACTGAAGGAGCGTCTTCCAGCCTCCCTGCTCTTCCATAAAGTCCTCAAGGGTATAGTTATCGAAAACATTCAGACTCAGCTTGCTGAGGAAGGTACGCACTTCTCGGGAATCCAGATCCTGCTCCAACTTGGAGCCTGCAAAGGACTGACCAAAGTCCAGCGTGGGAGCAGACAGAACAGGTGCCTTCTCTGAGCCTATCCGCATACGTAGCTCCTCTTCATCCACACTCATGCTAAAGCCCATTTTACTTCCGGTCAGGGACAGGTCACTCTCTATGCCGAAATCGAACCACGCCTGCCTCCGTTCATAGTCAATGGCATAATCGAAGCCCACGGTACCAACATCAACCTTCTGCCCCAGAAGCTCCATAGCCAGATCCAGATCCATGTCCACAGAGCTGCCCATGTCCGAAGAGCCAAGGGGCTCCATGATTTCCGCCAACTGTGCATTCCCGTGTGTCAGCTGATCCAGCTCCTCTACACTATTCCGACCGGCAGCATAAAGCCGATAATAGGGAGAACGGAATATCATAACTGCAGCAATAATCCCTCCGATCAGAAGCAGACCTGCAAGGCTTGCACATACGATTCCGAAAACCTTCCAACCTTTTTTCTTCTTAGGCGCCTGCTCTGTCCACGGCTCCATAGGCGGAGTCGGAATGGCATGGGAAGACTCAGATGCTTCTGCATATGCAGGTTCTTCCAGAAAGTCTCCCAGTACAGTCGGGGCCTCAGCTACGGTCTGTTCGGGAGCATAGCTCGCCCCCTCGGGCTCTAAGGCTGCCCCACACTTCGCACAGAACGAATTCCCGTCCGGATAAGACAAATTACAGTTTCTACAATACATTGTCATCCCTCCAAGTATATTTGTTCTTATATTGTAGCATAAAGGCAAAACCTTTGTCAAGTTTTC
The DNA here is from genome assembly GCA_017936205.1 of Oscillospiraceae bacterium. GTDB lineage: Bacteria > Bacillota > Clostridia > Oscillospirales > Oscillospiraceae > JAZOXB01. The sequence continues at coordinate 3,071 of JAGBGB010000082.1, read as the reverse complement.
ATATATCCCCTTTTCTGCAAAGGGGACATTTTATTTGTCGTGGATCAGCTTCCTCCGCCACAGGAAGAGCACTGCACAGCCTAACAGGATCAGCGCTATGCCGGAAAGGACATAGATCCCACTTCCCATACCGCCGGTAGCAGGAAGAACCGTTCCGTTGAGGTTCTTGACGGTCACGATATTTTCCTCCCTGTGGGTCGTTCCGTCCACCGTCAGGGCTACTGCTTCCTCCAATAAGTTATACCCAATGGGTGCTTCTGTCTCAATCAGGAAATACTCCCCATAGGCAAGTCCATATATGTATACCCTACCATCCTGATCCGAGGTAGCGGTAGTAACCTTCTCCCCTGTTAGAGCCTCATTGTCGAAGAAGGGAGCCTTGATCACTGCACCGGTCACACCGGGGATGTGGGTGATGCCCTCCACATCTGCTGCAAGCTCCGCCTCTGTGGCATAGCGGTAGAGCTCGAAGACGGCACCGCTCAGGCTGACCGTTGTATTGTTGGCATCCACCTTCAGCAGCCTTGCACCACCGGTGTAGACTACAGGCCGGTCCGATTCCTCTTTGAAATTAAAATTCACCGAATTGGTGTAGTGCAGTGTGGCTTGGTTGGGAATTTCTTCCCCCATGTTTCCATTGGCATTGATCCGGGCATCAAAGCGAACACGGAGCCTGTAATCATCGAAGGTGCCATCCCCAATGCTGCTACTCACCGCCACCATGCCGGCTCGGGTCAAGCTAAGGGTAAAGGCATCCCCGGGCTTGCCCTCGGAAAGAGAGTCCCCATCCGTAATATTCAGAGTGTAATCCGTACCCTCTTCCAGAATAGCCAACACAGTCTCCCCGTCCACCGTTTCCACGCTGACAGACACATTCCCCACAAAGTCTAAACGGGGATCCAGAGTGTCAGAGATGGTAAAGCCTTTTCCATTGGCAATATCCTCGGGGATATTTGTACCGATGATCCATGTGTGATCGGTATAGGCATCTACAGAAGCACTGTCGTTCCCCAAGGAGATCACATCCTTCTCGATCCAGACCCGACCCTTCACATCGTTCTTAGGCTGCACGGTGATCTCATACTCATGTCCTGTTCCCTCTGCATTGGTGGCAGGCATGATCACATAGAAGGGATCCACAGGTGCCTTAATGGCAGGATGCTCCCTCTCCACCACCAGATACACACCGTCGGGCATACCCTTCTGTGTAAGGTTGATGGATGCCCAACCGCTTTCATCCGTAACTAAGGTAAAATCAGCCATTTCCGAGGGGGCGTAGTCCACAGCCTCCGGCAGCTTGACCCGTCCGGATAAGAAATCATTCAGCTCCGCTACAAAGTAGATATCAAAGGCGATCCCCTCCAAAGGATAGCGCTCATAGGCATCGGAGCCTGTGGCAACCATAGTGGTTTTATAGAAGTTCAGGATGCGGTCATCGGAGCTCACCTTCATAGAAGCAAATACCGGCAGCCTGCTGTCATCCATGCCTACCATAGACTGAGAGGTTTCCCGATCTCCCTCGGCATCGAAGAGGTAGACATCAAAGCCGGACTGCATTCCTTCGATCTGCAGAGTGATGTCCTGACCAAACTGATCCTTCGGGACATTTTCAAGGGTGAGCTTCACGGACTGCACCCCATCTCGCAGAGCGTGGGAGCTCTGAGCTCCGTTAGGCATGGAGGCTGTCAGGGTCAGATAATCCCCTTCCTCCATATGCACATTCACAGTCACATTGACGGTCACATCCCCGATTCCATCCCCCTTGTCTGCGAAAAAGGGTCCCGTAACCTCTAAGAAGGATGCAGTCGAAACCACCGTAGAAGACGGAGGCATAGGATCCAAGGATAGCAGATAGGAATAGACTGCCTGAATCCGAGCCCCTACCCAAGCATCGCTTTCCTCAGTAAGGGGAACATTGCTCTTATCAGCAGAATGATACTTCACATGGCCGTTATGCCGTTCTTCATCACAGATCTCATAGTACCTTACACTGTCAGATACATCATCCAGATACATATTGTGCAGCAGATCCGTGAAGGTCAGTGCAGAGCCGTGAGCCGCCTGCCAAATCGCAGCCTGGGTGCCCGTGATCGCTTCACCGGGAGTCAGATCCGGAACACCGGCAGCATCCCCAAGACGCTGCAGCTCCTGCTTCACTCTTACGGCATGCTCCGCATCTGTCTCACCGGGAATGGGAGAGAGATAGAAGCCATTACGAACAATTGCACGGATCTCCCCTGCAGCTCCTGCGGCATAGGTGGAGTCCTCCAAATTGATCCGTCGATAGGTATAGTTGGCATTGGCAAGAACACTGATATCCGTGCAATACACGGGGATCACTTCATCGTTCACCGTATTGTACAGGGAAAAGATACAATTCTTCATGTGAATGCTTTTAGAGTCCATAACTGCAGCGATCCGATAGGGACTAAAATACTGCAGGTCCGGACCGCTGTACCCATCCCCGTCTACACGGTGATTCAGCACATAGGTCACCTGTTCCCCGGACACAGCCTCCTCCCCCTGTACGTAGGCAAGCAGAGGCAAGATCAGTAGCAGGCAAAGCAGCAAAAGCTGAAAACGGAAATGTTTCTTCATAAAGGAATCCCCTCCTTGTGTTTTTTCTTTCATTCTAATTCCTGTATAAATAATTGTCAATATCTGAAAGGAAAAAAATTGAAGATTTTCTAATTATTCCCCAATATTGATCCTTTAAAAATTAATAATTCTCATTATATTTAAACATTTTAACAATTAATCTCTTCATAAATCCCCTATTTTCATTTGACAGAGATTACAACATTCGGTTGGTTAGTATATGGAATTAACTGGGTATTACATAAAGCGCACAGCTCCGAAGTCAAAATTTCTCCCTGCTCTTTTTTCAGGAAAGCAATCACAAAGCCACAAATTCTCACCCCCCAATACCGTCCACAAAGCCAATTTCCGATTTGTCATTCCATTGGAGGGAATGGAAAATGGAAAATGTAAAATTCCAATTTATCGTACAGTTTGATTTACCCCTTCGTAGGGGCGCGCATTGCGCGTCCGGTTTATGGCGTTACGCCATG
>JAGBGB010000081.1 GCA_017936205.1 Oscillospiraceae bacterium | reverse complement strand
GCTTGCAGCTGAGCTGAGACAGGTTGTAAGTGTTGCTGTTTACACCGGCAATACCCGCCTGACCAGTGTCCTGCAGTACTCTGCATCCACCTACGGCTACAACAAGACCGGCGATCTGAGAACTCTGTGCCAGTCCCTGATGGCATACTCTGACGCAGCAAAGGCTTACTTCCAGTAAGATCTAAGAATCCCGCGCCCCTCACTGCTTCGGCAGTGAGGGGCTTTTTCTCCTTAGCCAACAGAATATGGAAGGAATCTGTAGGTTCTTCTTGCTTTTTATAATTTCTTCTGATATAATGGGTGAGAAGAACGGCCTGTCTTTTGAACAGGATCAAGATTCAGGAGGTTATATCAATGACTTTGAAAAAATGGTTTTGCCTTGCATTGTGTGCATGCTTGCTCCTTTCTCTGGCTGCCTGTGGGTCCAAGGAGAAGAAGGAAACCCCGGTTGAGACTTTGCCTCCCATTCCCACCGCACCGCAGAAGGAATATACCGAGGATATGATCAAGGATATGTACAACGAGGCTTTGAAGAAGCTTACCGACTCTAAGAGCTATCATATGAGCGGTTCGTGGAACTCCACTACTGTTTTCGGCGATGTGATCGCTACGGTGGTGACTTCTGTTGACTGCAAGTACCAGCTCAAGGATGGGGGTATTGTAAGCTTCTTTGATGCGCAGATGCACCGTGATGGTGTGGAGATCCCTCATACCACCTACTATGATGGGGAGAATTATTACTTCTACGCCTACGACTGGAAGTATTATACCAATACGAATGACTACAATGACTATTTTGCTCTGGATTATCTAAAGCCCGTCGGAGAGGTTGCTCTGCAGGATCTTGAGGTCATGGATCAGCTTGACGGCTCTGTGGAGTTCTCCTTCAGTCTGCCAATGGGTGAGTACAATAGTGATGCAGTGCTGGGGTTGATCGGTGAAGAGACTCAGTCAGCCACCATTGACGAGGATATGATCTCTCTTACTCTGAATATCGATGAGACAGGAGCTCTGACTTACTTCTACATCAGCTTCAGCTCCAAGCTCTTGATGCTGGACGAGGAAACGGAACAGACGGTCGTTGTCAGCATGTCCTTGGACGGCTACGATGCAACCACTGTTGAGGCTCCTGCAGATTTAGGGTCTTATGAGAATAACATTGCTGAGACCCTGCCTGAGGGTCAGGATCAAGGTCATGTTGGCATTCTCTCCCCTGAGGATGTAGACTGATCCCATTGGTACATTCATAATGCTGTTGTCGACAGGATCTGTCGACAACAGCATTTTTTAGCCTCCAACTGGCATCCGCAAGGAGCGGTCAAAAGCGACCGTTACCGCCTCTGATCCCCGTACGGCTGCGATTGCCTGCGCCTGCTGTGCTGCCGCCTTCACTGCCGGTGGAGCTTCCGTTGTTTCCGATGGAATTTTCTGCATCTCCTGTGGAGCCGCCCTGACCTGCGGAAGAGCTGCTGCCCATGTCAGAGTCAGAAGGATCTGTGGTATCGTTCCGGCTGGAAGAGGATTGGGTGGCGCTGTTATTTTCGGTTTCGGGACGGGAAGTAGGTGCAGTAGATTGGGTCTGTTCGGTGGACGGTGCAGTGGTGTTCGTGCTTGTTTCCTTAGTAGTGGGTTCTTCTGTAATTCGTCCGTTTGTTTCGTCAGATACATTATCCTTTCTGCCGCAGGCGGTAAGGAGCGTGGTGATCAGGAAAAGACTTAGAATAAAAACGATTGATTTTTTCATAATGATCCTCCATTTGTTTCGTGTTGCGTGCTTAGTATTGCACCATTTGAATAAAATAATCAAAATCCGGTGTAATTCAAAAAAATGTCGTGGTTTTTATTGACAAACTATGTTCTGATATAATAAAATAAACTCTATGATCAGTAGAGAGGAGTGAAACACATGGATCATGAACAGCTTGAGCCCATGCTTGATCAGTCGGAAGGCACAGCACCCTCTGAGCAGCCGGATCCCGTACCCACGGAGCCTATGGGGGAGAAGCCGGAGGAGCTCATTCCTGCCTCGGAGCCCGCAAGCATCATATCGGATGGGGCGGTAGAAGACGAGCAGCCTGCGCCGACGGAACAGCCTCCCGTGGAGGAGCTTCCCCTCTGTGAGGAGCAGGGACCTTCTGAGCGGCCTGCGCCGGAGCAGATTCCACAGTGGAACACACAGCAGCCTCCTCAATGGGGAGCGCAGACTCCGCAGTGGGGCACACAGAAGCCCCCTTATGAAGGGGAGCCCTCTTATAGAGATGGATACTATTCCAATGGTCCCTATGCAGAACCACGGAAGGCAGCGCAACCTTGGATTCCCTATAGACAGATGCCACCTCAGCCTGCCTACTATGCCCCTCCCATGCCCAAGGAAGAGAAGAATGTGGGCGCCATAGTTGCCCTTGTTTGCAGCTTGGTCGGAATTCTGCTGGTGAACTTTATGCCATTTTTTGCTGCGATTTTGGGGATCACATCCATTTGTAGCGGCTGGATGGGACTGAAACGGTCGAAGGAAATCGGAAAAGGGAAGGTCTGCTCCGTGATCGGCGTGGTTTTAGGGTGTGTGGAGCTGGTTGTTTCCGTTGCCATGATCGCTATAATGATGACCCTTGTGTTCAGAGCTTATGAGATGCTGGGTGATGTATTTAAGGAGTTCCTGAATTAAGGATCCCTGCATTTGCGGGGGATAGTATACAGAATGAATCTATTATTTGGAGGTTATTATGGAAGAAGTTAAGAAGATCCCTGAGCGTTCAGAGATTGAAGAACAGTACAAGTGGGCGATCCACGATATTTATGCCACAGATGAGCTGTGGGAGGCAGACCTGCAGAAGGCCAAGGAGCTGATCCCTGCTTATGCCGAATTCGCAGGGAAGCTGGGCGAAAGTGCACAGAGCCTCTATGCCTTCATGGAGATGGAGGAGAATACCGGAGTCCTTGCCGACAGCCTTGCCAACTACGCTATGCGGAAGTCTGACGAGGATGCAAGAGACTCCAAGTATCAGGCTATGGTAGGTCGCCTTATGAGCACCTATGTGGAGCTGAATGCTGCATCCAGCTTCGCAAATCCTGAGATCATGGCAATTTCCGACGAGAAGATGGAAGCCTTCTATGCAGAGCTGCCTGCTTTAGAGCGCTACCGCAGAGTCCTCACGGATATGCGCCGCCGCCGTGCTCATACCCTTTCTCCGGAAGAGGAGAAGCTGCTGGCAGCAGCCGGAGAGATGGCAAATGCCCCCGATACCATTTATGGTATGTTCTGTGATGCAGACATTACCTTCCCGGATTGCACCGATGGGGAAGGGAAGAAGCACCCCCTGTCTCAGGGAACCTATATTTCCTATATGGAGAGCTCCGACAGAGAGCTGCGTAAGAGCGCCTTCGAGACTCTGTACCGCACCTACGGCAGCTTCAAGAACACCATTGCAGCCATCCTGAATTCTCAGGTTAAGCAGCTGCAGTTCTTTGCTCAGGCTCGGAAGTATCACTCCTCTCTTGAGGCTTCTCTGGATCGGACCAATGTGCCTGTAGAGGTGTATACCAACCTGATCGAGGCAGTCCACAAGAATATGGACAAGATGCACCGCTATATGGAGCTGCGGAAGAAGCTCCTTGGGGTGGACGAGCTCCATATGTACGATGTTTACAGTCCCTTGGTTGAGGGTGTGGATAAGAAGGCAAGCATCGAGGATGCCAAGCAGACCGTTTATGAAGCCTGTGCTCCTCTGGGCGAGAAGTACCGTGCCATCCTGAAGGAAGGCTTCGACAACCTCTGGATCGACGTATACGAGAATGCAGGCAAGCGTTCCGGCGCCTATTCCGCAGGTGCAAGAGTCCATCCCTTCGTCCTGCTGAACTACACGGGAACCTTAGACAGCCAGTTCACTCTGGCACATGAAATGGGTCATGCTCTGCACTCCTATCTGTCCAACAAGACACAGAATCCCATTGATTCCGATTATGTGATCTTTGTAGCGGAGGTTGCCTCTACCTGCAACGAGGCTCTGCTAATGGAATATCTCCTTGCCCGTACCACGGATAAGAAGGAGAGAGCCTATCTGATCAATCACTTCTTAGAGCAGTTCCGTACCACCCTGTACCGCCAGACCATGTTCGCAGAATTCGAGATGAACATCGGCAAGATGGCACAGGAGGGTGTCAGCCTGACTCCCGATGTGCTCTGTGGCGAGTACCGCCGCCTGAATCGTCTGTATTATGGTGAGAACACCGTTCTGGACGAGGAGATCGACAATGAGTGGATGCGGATCCCCCATTTCTACTACAACTACTATGTCTTCCAGTATGCCACCGGCTATGCAGCAGCCATTGCGCTGTCCCGTCGCATTCTGAAGGAAGGAGCTCCTGCGGTTGAGGATTATCTGGGCTTCCTGTCCGGTGGCTGCAGCAAGAGCCCCATCGACCTGCTGAAGGGTGCCGGTGTGGATATGAGCACCACGAAGCCTGTGGAAGAAGCTCTCAGTCTCTTCGGTGAGCTCATTGATGAGATGGAAGCTCTCATGCAGGACTGATCTATGCCGGATATTTATATTCCGACCCTCCTGACCTTTGCCAATAACAATATCTTCACCGGAAGCTGTGGAAATATGCGCTTCCGCATTGCTCCCAGTGTCGTTATGGCAACACCAAAAGAGGTGGATATGGCTGCCAGCAGTATGTTCGTGGAGATCTGGCGTGGGGAAAAATGCTACGACCTCAGTGAAATGGAGCAGTCCCAAACCTTCCCCATGAGCGAAGAAGGCCGCCAAGCCATGAAAACCTGGCTGGAAGAAAACGCATAAAAAACCCAAGGCTACCGCACCTGCAAAAAGTGCGGTAGCCTCTTCTTTTAATTGTGCATTTCAAAATACGCACAAGAAACTATTGAGAAATGCTCTAACGTTGTGTATAATATAGGTGAAGGAATAGGAGTGGTGTATGGGAGGTCGAATTATGATTTTATATATGGGCCCGTAGCAAATGATGATGTATATACAACCTTTACTCTATATACCGCCGGTGTCCTTTCGAAAGAACAGACCGTAGAGGCGTTGAAGGTCAAAAAACTGTATGATCAGTTAGTACTAACTTCAGAGACGGCATTGGTATTTCTGAAATTTATCGGTACGGTTCCCGAGGAGGAGTTTTATGGAACAGCTAAAATTTGAAGCAATGCTTGTTCTGATTGTTCCAATGGTAATTGGTCTGATCGTTCAAAACTATGGGGTCGATGAAGTAACTGCTACAAGAGACTTTTATGAATCAACAGTGTATTCCTTGCTGGAACAGGAGAACACAAAGCTGTGGCATCTTAGCCCGTTGACCCTCTTTCATTTGTATGACGAAGAGAGAAAAACAGGAAATATCACATTTCCGGAGGGATAAAAATGAGCAGAGAAGGTAAATTTATGATCTACTGCACCGAGCAGTACAAATCGGCAAAGAAACTGACAGGCCACCAGGTATCAGATCTGTTCAGCCGGTACAATGTATGGGACTATGTTTATTCCTGCTTCGAGGCGTTGCATACAACAGGTGCAAACTATATCGTAGATGATATTGACCGATTTATTGAAGCACAGGTGTAATTGCATCGATACCGAATTCTCAGGAATTCAGCGCAGCGAAAAGTGTTACGACCTCAACGAGATGGAACGATCCCAAACCTTCCCCATGAGCGAAGAAGGCCGCCAAGCCATGAAAACTTGGCTGGAAGAAAACGCATAAAAAACCCAAGGCTACCGCACAAAAAAAGTGCGGTAGCCTCTTATTATATATTAAACTATTTTGCGAATCCTTACTTAGAGCGGAATTCGTCTACCATGGCTTCGATGATTTTCAGCTGATGGTCGTTGAGACCCTTTAGTTTATCACGGAGAGAATGAAGCCTTTTGGGATCCTGGCTTTGTTCATCGAAGAAATCACGAGGGTGGATGCCCAGGTACTCACAGATATAGAAGAAGCCTGCAAGAGAGGGCATGGACTTTCCGGATTCGATATTGTGGATGTATCCCGGATTTTGCCCGATGGAAAGACTCATGTCCCGGGCCGAGACACCCTTTGTTCCGCGAAGTTGTGCTAAGCGTAAAGAAAACTCTTGTTCTGTCATAATTTTTCACCACCATATGTTATATTCTATCCTATACATGGCGGAAAATTATCATATTAAAACTAATAATTGTGTTGATATATCGGACTATACATGATACAATTAGCGTAATATCATAAACAATATTACATAACTGGAGGTTACGATGAAACAAAAGCCATATGAAAAAATGTATGCCGTACTGTGTGGTGCGGTATCAGATGCCATTGATGCACTGGAGGATCCGAGGAATGGCTTGTATGCCAGATGCCTGTTAGAGAAGGCAATCCTGCAGGCAGAGGAGCTGTACCTGTCCTTTGGGGAGGAGATTGAGACCGGGGATTCATAGAAGAAATGGGTGTTGAAACTGTGATTGTGTGTTGTTTTTCGGGATTATAGGTCAAATAGTGCACAGAAAATGAAAGTTTCCGACTTGCAGGTCGAAAACTTTCTCCGATTATGCTTTTTAATCAACAAAAAACGAAAAATTTCGTAGGGGCGCGCATTGCGCGTCCGTGGCAGTTTCGATGGTGATGAAGCTTGGTATCAAATGGGAGCGCCCGCCAATGGGCATGAACAAATGATATGGGCTTGCAGATGGAATGGTGGTGCCACGGACGCGCAATG
>JAGBGB010000009.1 GCA_017936205.1 Oscillospiraceae bacterium | reverse complement strand
TCAGAAGAAATGAACCGTAAACTTCCTATATTCCCCATATTTTCACCTGTATATAATGGGGTGGTTCCCGGAACGGCACATAGGCCGTTCCCTACGGTGTTGTACGAAACACTCGTCGATAAATCGGAATTTTACGTTCTGCTTAGGGACTTTGGAATAGATCGTTTAGGGTGCCGAAGCTGTAGCCCAGCTCTTTCCAGCGGGTCAGGAGCTCGTCTAAGATTTCTGCGTTCGTAGTTGAGGTGCTGTGGAGGAGCACTACCGCACCATTATGGACCCGTGGGATCAGCTTCGCGAATGCCTCCTGTGGGCTGGGCTGCTTATCGTTGAGCCAGTCTACATAGGCAAGGCTCCAGAATACGGTTTTGTAACCCATTTCTTGTGCCATTTTCAGATTATCCTCAGAGTAACAGCCCTGAGGCGGACGGTAGAATTTTGGCATAGGACTGCCGGTAGTTTCCAAATAAAGCTGCTCCAGATCCTCCAATTCCTTCCGAAAAGCCTCTTTTTCCCATATCTTCGACATATCATAATGATGATAGGTATGATTCCCAACTGTATGTCCCTGTGCAAGCATCTTCTTCACCAGCTCAGGATTCTGTTCCAGATAATTCCCTACGAGGAAAAATGCCGCCGGAGCCTGATGCTTCTCCAAGGCTGCAAGGATCTTCTCGGTACAACCGTTCTCATACCCTGCATCAAAGGTCAGATAGATCTTCTTCTCTTGCGTATTTCCTAGGAACGCTGCATCATAGCTTCTCAGCTTCTCGTTGCTCACATTCCCCACAGGAGCCTCGCCCTCAGTTTGGAAGCTCAAGCCCCAGGAGGCCGTTTCCAGTAATTCCGATTTTTCCTGATTTCGTCGCACCACACCTACGGTCAGCACCGCAATAAGTAAAAGCAGAATGGGGATCCACCATGTTCTCTTCATACACATCACCTCGGTCAAGCATATGTGGGCAGAATAAAAATATGAAAAGTTTTCGACTGTCAAGTTTTTTCTCTTGACAAACAAGCCATTGTGTAGTAGAATAGGGTAGCAATTGTAGAAGGAGGCGTTTGGAATGAAGCAAGAAGCTTTTAAAATGACATTGCTTTTTGATTTCTACGGCAGCCTCCTGACAGAGAAGCAGCAGTGCTACTTCGACCTGTACTACAATCAGGATTTCTCCCTTGGAGAGATCGCAGAGCAGGAGGGCATTTCCCGGCAGGGTGTGCACGATGCCATTAACCGTGCCGAGGCTGTTCTGCAGCAGATGGAACAGACCACCGGCTGTGTACAGAGGATGCAGCTCCTGCGCAGTGCCATGCAGGAGATCACCCGTTCTGCTCAGACCCTCTTGCAGCATCAAGATACACAGGTGCGACAGGAAGCACAGAAGATCCTGTCCTCCGTTTCTTCCGTAAAGGAGTAAGTAATGGCTTTTGAAGGTTTAACCGCAAAACTAAATGCCGCATTCAAGAGACTCCGCGGCAAGGGTCGTCTGTCCGAATCCGACATCAAGGAGGCCATGCGTGAGATCCGCTTAGCCCTTCTGGAAGCCGATGTCAGCTACAAGGTTGTCAAGGACTTCGTTAAGTCCGTTTCCGAGCGCTGCGTTGGTCAGGATGTTATGGAGAGCTTGACACCGGCTCAGATGATCGTCAAGATCGTGAATGAAGAGCTGATCACCCTTATGGGCAGTGAGAATCAGCGGATCACCATTTCCCCCAAGTCTCCTACCGTAGTCATGCTGGTAGGTCTGCAGGGTGCAGGTAAGACCACCAACGGTGCCAAGCTGGCAGGCATGTTCAAGAAGCAGGGCAAGCGTCCCCTTCTGGTAGCCTGCGATATCTACCGCCCCGCCGCTATTAAGCAGTTGGAGGTCGTAGGTGGACAGCTGGGGATCCCTGTGTTCCAGATGGGACAGGAGGATCCCGTTAAGATCGCCAAGGCTGCCATTCGCCATGCACAGCAGCACGGCAATGACATCGTGTTCTTGGATACCGCCGGTCGTCTGCATGTAGACGAGAACCTCATGACCGAGCTGAAGTCTATTAAGGCTGAGGTAGAGCCCTCCGAGATCCTGCTTGTGGTAGATGCCATGACCGGTCAGGATGCAGTGAACGCTGCCCAGACCTTTAACGAATGGCTGGATATCGACGGCGTTATGCTGACCAAGTTAGACGGCGATGCCAGAGGCGGCGCTGCCCTTTCCGTTAAGGCTGTTACCGGCAAGCCCGTGAAGTTCATCGGCACCGGCGAGAAGTTAGATATGATCGAAGCCTTCCATCCGGAACGTATGGCCTCCCGCATTCTGGGTATGGGCGATGTACTGTCCCTCATTGAGAAGGCAGAGCAGGCTCTGGATCAGAAGAAGGCTGCCGAGTTAGAGCAGCGTCTCCGCGCCAATAAGTTCACCCTTGCCGACTTCTATGATCAGCTTCTGCAGATCAAGAAGATGGGCTCTATGCAGGAGCTCATGGGCATGATGCCCGGTATGGGTGCCATGAAGAACATGGAGGTAGACGAATCTGCCTTAGGTCGTGTTGAGGCTATCATTCTCTCCATGACCCCCTATGAGAGAGAGAACCCCAATGTGCTCAATTCCTCCCGTAAGCGCCGTATCGCCTTAGGCTGCGGTCAGAAGGTCGAGGATGTGAACCGTCTGCTCAAGCAGTTTGACCAAATGCAGCAGCTGATCAAGCAGCTCAACAGCAAGGGCAAGAAGAACAAGCTCCTTGCAAAAAAGGGAGGCATGAAGGGCTTCCCCGGCATGTAAATCCATGCCCCACATTCCGTAATCATTAGGCTACTGCCCTAAAGATATATTATTCTATATTATTTTATTTTGGAGGATTAACCCATGGTTAAGATCAGACTGAGAAGAATGGGCGCAAAGAAGGCTCCCTACTACCGCATTATCGTTGCTGATTCCCGCAGCCCCCGTGATGGCCGCTGCATCGAAGAGATCGGCACCTACAACCCCCTGACCGAGCCCGCAACCATCACCGTTGATGCCGAGAAGGCACAGCAGTGGATCAAGAACGGCGCACAGCCGACCGACACCGTAAAGGCTCTGCTGAAGAAGGCTAATGTCCTTTAATCCGGAAGGGAGCATACGATGAAGGAACTCTTGCTCTACGTCGCGACGCAACTGGTCGATCATCCCGAAGCGGTCACGGTTACAGAGAGAGAGGACGGAGACAATACAGTTCTTGAACTGCGCGTGGCACCCGAGGATATGGGTAAGGTCATCGGCAGACAGGGCCGCATTGCGAAGGAGATCCGTACTGTCGTCAAGTCTGTCGCACAGCGCGACGGCAAACGCGTTACTGTTGACATCATCGACTAATACCTGCAAAGCGAGATCTCCTCTCGGAGGTCTCGCTTTGCATTGACTCAGCCCGATTTCATACGGAGGTGAAGTATGATGGATTGGACATATTTGAAAAAAATACTACGCATTTTTTTAGGCGTTCTCCTGCTTGCTGCAGGAATCTGGATGATCGTGCTGAATTTCTCAATGGGCTTTGAGATCAGCTTTGCATTCTTCGCCTTTCTCATTCTCCTCGGTGGCTTCGCCACGGTTTTCTACGGCATCCACGCCCTAAGCAAACCGGATTGAATCGAATCCCGAATCACATTCAAAAGGACTGCATTACAGTTTTTGTACTGCAGTCCTTTCAAATTCCGATTTGTCTCACAGTTTGATTTAACGCTGCGTAGGGGCGCGCATTGCGCGGAGGCTGCTGAAAAAGTCTACCATTTTATGGAAAAGCTCTTGACAAACACGCAATTTTGTAGTATAATATGACATATAGAGATGGTGAATGGAGCGTGTCTGTCATGATGGGTTACAATGAGCAAATCAGAATTAGCGAATACGCTAAGTTATACGACATTTTAATTCCCCAAGACCATCTGTTTAGGAAAATGATCAACTTGGTCAACTTTTCCTTCATCTATGAGGAATTAGGGAAGGAATATTGCCTTGGTATGGG
>JAGBGB010000080.1 GCA_017936205.1 Oscillospiraceae bacterium | reverse complement strand
TATAGCGGTTTGCTTATTAAAGGTTATAACCTGAATCCCCCTTTGTCAACGATCCTTCTCTCATATGCAGCGAGCCCATCCTATTTTTTCTTTGACATAGGATGGGCTCCGTTTTTAATATCCAATAAATAAGGATTGCTTTGCAAAAATGATGGAACTTTTATACAATTTATATACACCTCCCCTGTATTCTTGTTTTACACCATAATCGACTGGGTAACTGAAGGAGGTTTATATGCAACAGTACAAGGGAATGATACGACCTGTGATCGCAGGCATTTTGGTTCTATCCATGTTCTTCGGGCTTTTCTTCCTTGTGGTTCATGCCGCAAAAACTGCTGACGAGCTGCAACAGGAAATTGAGGAGCTTGAGCGCAGATCCGATGAAATAGATGCAGAGCGTCAGGCTCTGGAACAGGAGATCGAAGCAAATCAGGATCAGACACTTACCATCGTGGAGGAGAAAGCACAGGTAGACCGAGAAATTCGCTTAGCCCACCTTGAAGTGGAAAATATCAACGAACAGATCCACAGCTATAACTTACTGATCGCCGAAAAACAAGCAGAGCTGGACAAATTGGAGGCAGAGCAGGGCAAGCTGTTAGCTGCTTATCAGAGTCGAATGCGAGCCATGCAGGAACGAGGAGACATCTCCTACTTTGAGGTTATGATCCAAGCAAAGAGCTTCGCAGATATGCTGAACTGTCGGGTGATGATCGAGGAGATCGCCCATGCGGATCAACGGATGATGGACGATATTCGTGATATGGCGGCAGTGGTCATGGAGGCAAAGGATGCACTGGCTGCGGAGAAACTGAACATTGAGCAGAAAAAGACGGAGCTGGCAGAGGCAGAGGCGGTTTTAGCTGAGAAACGAGCCCGATCCGATGCTCTGTTGATCGAGCTCCACGCTGACAAGGAGAAGCTCATAGAAGAATGCGAAAAGATCATAGAGGAGGAAGCCTCTCTCAGCGATCAAATCGCAGCATTGGAGGCAGAACGAACCGAGATTCTGTATCAAGAATGGTTGGCAGCGCAGAATCAGAATAACAATAGCCAAAACAGCTCCTCCGGCAGTGACAGCACAGGAGATGAAGCACCACCTTCCAACAATCAAAGCTTTCTGTTTCCTATGGCGTACTGCACCATGCTGACCAGTGCATACGGCTATCGCATCCATCCCATTACCGGCAACTACGCTTTCCACAACGGTGTAGATCTTGCTGCAGGAACGGGAACGGAAATTTATGCTACCAAGAGCGGCACCGTCACCACAGCAGAGGAAAACTATGTCTACGGGAACTATGTAGTGATCAATCATTTAGACGGGTATTCCTCCCTCTACGGACATATGACCCGTTTCACCGTCAGGGAGGGAGAGTATGTGGAACAGGGCGAGCTCATTGGTTATGTGGGCTCAACAGGCGGTAGGTCAGAAAATTTTGTGTAAGCGTTTTTCGACAAAGTCAAGAAATGATGTCAACATGAATGGCACTGCTCGGCTTATATCCCTTGTCTACCTCGCTCCCTCATCCTTGGGGCGG
>JAGBGB010000079.1 GCA_017936205.1 Oscillospiraceae bacterium | reverse complement strand
CCCTTTTGCCTATTGCCCTTATGCGGATCGCTCTGTTTGCAGGAGCACTGCTGATCAAGACCCCTCAGCAGACGCCTGCGGGAGGATATAGAATACTGGAAGATCCTGAAGATGAGGAGGAGAGCGAATGAATATTTCTGTTACCGGCCCTAAGATACTATTTGAATTTACCCTCTTTGGTATGACTGTCAGCATTACGGAAACGGTTCTTTCCTCTGTAATTGTCATGCTGATCCTTATGGTCGCAGCAGTTCTTCTGGGGCGGAATTTAAAGAAACGACCCGGAGGCAAGCAAGTCTTGGTGGAGAAGGCTGTCACTATGCTCTATAACTTGGTAGGAGAGACTATGGGTCAGCACAATCTTCATTTTGCCCCGTATATTGGCACTTTGTTCTGTGCTTCGGTTTTGGGCACGCTAATTAGCATGACCGGCTTCCTTCGTTCTGCTACGGCGGATCTCAGCACTACTCTTGCGTGGGCGCTGGTCACAACCGGCTTGGTGTGGTATCACAGCATTAAGAACTTCGGATTTTTAGGATGGCTCAAGGGCTTTACTGAGCCGATTGCGGTTATGACCCCTATGAACATTGTCAGCGAAGTGGCACAGCCCATTGCTCTGGCCTTCCGTCATTTCGGCAATGTGGCTTGTGGCGGCGTTTTGACTGCCATGATATACAGCGGCTTGGCAGCGGCAAGCTCCTTGCTTTTTGGCTGGCTTCCGGGCATTTTGGGAGAGATCCCTTTCCTGCAGGTGGGTATTCCTGCGGTATTATCTTTGTATTTTGACCTTTTCTCCGGATTCATTCAGGCTCTGGTTTTCTGTATGCTGACCATGGTATATGTAGGATCTGTCTGTCCGCCTCCGGAAGAGAAGGAAGCAAAAGAATAAACATTTTTTTAGGAGGATTTTACTATGGATATCGGAACAGGATTGGTAGCATTGGCAGCAGGTCTTTGCATGGGCATCGGTGCAATTGGCCCTGCAATCGGCGAAGGCAATGCAGTAGGCAAGGCTCTGGAAGGTATGGCTCGTCAGCCTGAGGCAGCGAGCATGCTTCGTACAAACATGATCATCGGCTGTGCGGTTACAGAAACCACTGGTCTGTACTCCTTGCTGATCTCTATTCTGATCATTCTGCTGTTCTGAGGATACAGAAGAGTGACGAAAGAAAGGGGAGATGAGATTTGGTCATCTTGACCCAAGCTGCCAGCGAAGGCTTTGTTGATCTGAATGTTTGGACTGCTATTTTTACCCTGGTGAACTTGTTGCTTCTGTTCTTTGTTATGAAGAAGTACCTGTTTAAGCCGGTGAAAAAGATGATCGACGAACGGCAGCAGGAGATCGACGATCTCTATGCCGATGCCAATCAGTCCAAGACTGAGGCTGCAGAACTGAAGTCCCAATATGAGACTCGTCTGGCAGAGGCTAACGAGGAGAAGGAAGAAATTCTCCGTGCCGCTCATCGGAAGGCACAGCTTCGGGAGGAGGAGATCCTTCGGGAAGCACAGGACAAGGCTGCTCAGACCCTGAAGCGAGCAGACCAACAGATCGAAATGGAAAAAAAGCGTGCCCTGAACGAGATCAAGGACGATGTTTCCGGCATGGCTCTGGATATTGCATCCGCTGTTCTGGCGAGAGATATTAAGGGCGAGGAGCATACTGCACTGATCGACTCCTTCATTGAGAATTTGGGGGAGAGCCATGATTGATGCAGTTGGCTACGGGAAGGCTCTGTACGAGCTTTCTGCCGAGAACGGCACCCAAGATCGGGTTCGTGAAGAGCTTCGAGTGATCTGTGAAGCTCTGGAGCAGCAGCCTCAGTATATTACCCTTATGGATACCCCTGCCGTAGGCAGTGGGGAGAAGTGCCGCCTGTTAAAGGAGGCATTTGCAGGGGTGGAGGAAATGCTCTGCAATTTCCTGTGTATTTTATGTGAAAAACGGGCGTTCTACTGCCTTTCGGCTTGTAGGAGAGCCTACGAGGGAGCCTATGATCAGGCTCACAATATTCTGAGGGCAACGGCTCTCACCGCAAAGCCCATGGAAGAACGGCAGAAGCAGGCTCTGAAGCAGAAGCTCTCTGCCATGACCGGCAAGCAGGTGGAGCTGGACAATCGCATCGAGCCGGCTCTCATAGGTGGCATTCGCCTCCGTTACGCAGGGGTGCAGCTGGATGGCAGCATTCAGAACCGTTTGGAGACCCTGCGGCGGAATTTGGCAGAAGCCATTGTATAATCGTATAGAAAAGTTGGTGAAACCGTGAATCTGAAAATTGACGACATCAGCAGAATTATTAAAGACCAGATCAAAACCTATGCCGCCAAGACAGAGCAGGACGAGATCGGCTATGTCATACAGGTAGGCGACGGCATTGCCAAGGTTCATGGCCTTGAAAAATGTAAGGCAAACGAGCTCCTCAGCTTCGAGAACGGCTCCTACGGTATGGCCCTGAATTTGGAAGAAACCTTTGTCAGTGTGGTCATGCTGGGTACGGATGTTGGCATCGGCGAGGGCAGCTTGGTCAAGCGTACGGGCCGTGTTGTATCCGTCCCTGTAGGCGAGGCGATGATCGGTCGTGTTGTGGATGCTCTGGGACAGCCCATTGACGGCAAGGGCCCCATCGCCTCCAAGGAACTGCGGCCTATTGAGCGGAACGCTCCCGGCATCATTGAGAGAAAGTCTGTTTCTGTCCCTCTGCAGACGGGTATCAAAGCCATTGACTCCATGATTCCCATTGGCAGAGGCCAGAGAGAGTTGATCATCGGTGACCGCCAGACAGGTAAAACTGTCATTGCCACCGATACCATTATTAACCAGAAGGGCAAGGGTGTGATTTGTATCTATGTTGCCATCGGGCAGAAGCGTTCTACCGTTGCGCAGCTTGTAGATACCCTGACCAAGAACGGAGCTATGGATTATACCATCGTAGTTTCTGCTACGGCTTCGGAGCTGGCTCCCTTGCAGTATATTGCTCCCTATTCCGGCTGCACCATGGGTGAATACTTCATGGATCAGGGGAAGGATGCACTGATCATCTACGATGATCTGTCCAAGCATGCAGTGGCATACCGTGCCCTGTCTCTGCTGATCCGCCGTCCCCCCGGAAGAGAGGCTTACCCCGGAGATGTGTTCTATCTCCATTCCCGTCTGCTGGAACGAGCAGCCCGACTGGCTCCCGAATACGGCGGAGGCTCCCTGACAGCCCTGCCCATTATCGAGACTCAGGCAGGAGATGTGTCGGCTTACATTCCTACCAATGTGATCTCTATTACAGATGGTCAGATCTATCTGGAATCTGAGCTGTTCCATGCCGGTGTTCGTCCTGCCATCAACCCCGGTATTTCCGTCTCCCGTGTTGGAGGCAGTGCCCAGATCAAGGCAATGAAGAAGGTGTCCGGCTCCTTGAAGCTCATGTACTCTCAGTACCGTGAGCTCCAATCCTTCGCCCAGTTCGGCTCCGATCTGGATGCAGATACCAAGTCCCGTCTGGAACAGGGTGCTCGTATTGTGGAGATCCTGAAGCAGGATCGGAACAGCCCCATTGATGTGGAGCTGCAGGTCTGTATCATTTATGCCGTTGTCAACGATATGCTCAGCGATATTCCCGTAGAGCGTGTTCGTGGCTTTGAGTCTGTGCTGTTCGAGCACTTGACCGTTCAGGCAGCGGGTATTTTAGAGAGCATTCGGGATACCCGTGTGCTGTCCCCGGAAAACGAAGAAGCGCTGCGTCAGGCCATTGAGACCTGTAAGGCACGCTTCCTCGGGTAAGGAGCTCCGCTATGTCCGGGGCTTCTATGAAGCAGATCAAAACAAGGATCAAGAGTGTAGAATCTACACGGCAGATCACCAAGGCTATGGAGCTGGTGGCAACCAGTAAGCTCCGCAGAGCCAAGGAACGGGCAGAGGCATCCAGACCCTATCGTAAGGTCATGGAGCGTGCCATTGCAGGACTCCATTCCGCAGCCGGGGAGAATCCCTCTGTGTTCATTACAGGGCGAGAGGTACAGCGAACCTGCTACATTGTCATTGCAGGAGACCGTGGTCTGGCAGGGGGCTATAATGCCAACCTGTTCCGTATGATCAAGGCCATGCTGACCCCGGGAGACTGTGTTCTCCCCATTGGTAAGAAGGCCCTGGAATACTACCGCCGCAGCGGCTGTGAGATCCTCAGCGATTTCTTCTCCGTAACTGCTACAGTAGGAACCGGAGATTGTGCTCAGATCGCCGGACTGCTGTGTGAGGGCTATGAGGCAGGCCGCTTTGACCGTGTGGTAGTGGCATTTACCTACTTCCAGTCCATGCTGTCTCAGGTACCTCAGACCCACCAGCTTCTGCCCATTGCCCTGAGTCAGGAGAAGGAGGACTACGGAGATGCCCTCATTGAGGGAGATCCTGTGGAGCTGATCGCCAAGATCATTCCCCAGTATCTGTCCGGCGTACTGTACACCTGCCTGTGCGAAGCAACGGCTTCGGAGCATGGAGCCCGTCGTACGGCGATGAATTCTGCCAATAAGAACGCAACGGAGATCATTGATACCCTTGTTTTAAAATACAACCGTGCCCGTCAGGCTGTGATCACACAGGAGATCACAGAGATCGTGTCCGGTGCGGAAGCCTTATAATCGTATCATATAAGGAGAAAACAGCCTATGCAAACAAAGAATATCGGCAAAGTCGTGCAGGTCATCGGACCGGTTCTGGATATTCGTTTCCCCAACGGACAGATCCCCGACCTGCTCAATGCCATTGAAATTGAACGGGAGGGCGGCAAGCTGATCTGCGAGGTCGCTCAGCAGTTAGGCGACGATGTGGTTCGCTGCATTGCCATGAACTCCACCGACGGCATGATGCGTGGCATGGATGCTGTAGATACGGGTGCTGCTATTAAGGTTCCTGTAGGTAAGGAAACGCTGGGCAGAGTCTTTAACCTCTTAGGTAAGGCTATCGATAATAAGCCCCAGCCTGTGACCTGTGAAAAGTGGAGCATCCATCGGGATCCCCCTTCCTATGATCAGCAGGAGAGCACAACAGAAATGCTGGAAACCGGCATTAAGGTCGTAGACCTGATCGCACCCTATGCCAAGGGTGGTAAGATCGGTCTCTTCGGCGGTGCAGGCGTTGGTAAGACCGTCCTGATCATGGAGCTGATCAACAATGT
>JAGBGB010000078.1 GCA_017936205.1 Oscillospiraceae bacterium | reverse complement strand
TTTCACAACCACCAATTCTTGGTGCTTGTCGGACGCGCAATGCGCGCCCCTACGAAGGGGTAAATCAAACTGTGCGACAATTCGGTATTTGTTGAACTGCTTCGTTCACCGTTGCGTAGGGGTGCGGTTAATTCCGAGCTATTACCCTGTTTGGTTTTGCATCATTCTATAAGAAAACACCGTAGGGAACGGCCTATGTGCCGTTCCGAAAAGCATCCATATGGTATCATTCGTCAATGAACGGACACCTTCCGTGATGGTGGTGCATGGAACGGCCTATGTGCCGTTCCGAAGGGCTTCCATATGGTATCATTCGTCAATGAACGGACATTTTCTGTGATGGTGGTGCATGGAACGGCACACAGGCCGTTCCCTACGAACAAATAGGATAGATATGGCAATAAATCGGGAGTTCTTTTAAGAAGCGAATTGGGGAAATAGATGTTGTTTGGTATATGCAGCTTCTGCTGTGGGGCTCTTGCTTATGAATTAGGAGCAGTCTCCTGTGATGGGGTGCCATCATGGGAGACTGCTCCGATTGGATATTGTTTTATTTTGTGCTTTCTGCTGATCACACGTTGAACAGGAAGTTGACAATGTCCCCGTCCTTCATGATATATTCCTTGCCTTCGCTGCGGAACAGACCCTTTGCCTTGGCGGCTGCCATGGTGCCGCATGCCTTCAGATCCTCGAAGGCTACGGTTTCTGCACGGATGAAGCCACGCTCGATGTCGCTGTGGATCTTGCCGGCTGCTCTGGGTGCCTTGGTGCCCTTGGTGATGGTCCAGGCACGAACCTCGTCCTCGCCGCCGGTGAGGAAGGAGATGTAGCCCAGCAGATCATAGCTGGCATGGATCAGGCGGTCTAAGCCTCTGCTGGTCAGACCTAACTCCTCCATAAACATGGCGGCATCCTCGTCTTCCATTTCTGCGATCTCTTCTTCGAACTTTGCGGCAACGGGGAGGACTGCTGCACCCTGCTCTTCTGCAAGGGCGGCAAGTGCCTTATACTGTGCATTGTTCTCATAGTCGGCAATGTCATCCTCAGCCATATTAGCAACGAAGATCACAGGCTTAATGCTCAGCAGGCCGCCATCCTGCAGGATGTCCTTGTCTTCCTCGGTGAATTCGTAGGTGGAGGCGGGCTTGCCCTCCAGCAGATGGTCAAGGAGGGTCTTGCACATTTCCATTTCACGCTTTGCCTTCTTGTCGCCGCCCTTGGCGTTCTTGGTTGCCTTATCCAGACGGCGCTCGACTACTTCGATATCCGCAAGGATCAGCTCTAATGCCAGATTATCTGCATCTCGCTTCGCATCTACGGGCTCGGTGAACAGCTCCTCATCGTCGAAGCATCTGACAATGTGTACCAGAGCATCTACCAGACGGATGGTCTGCAAATAAGCGTTGCCTCTGCCGCCACCCTTCTTAATGCCGACCACATCCACAAAGTCGATGGTGGCGGGGGTGGTCTTCTTGGGGTGATAGTATTCCGTCAGCCAGTCCAGACGGGTATCGGGAACCTTGGCTTGACCCATATTGGGCTTAGCGGCTGCATTGGAATAGGCGCCGGTCTCCGCATGGGAGCCGGTGAGGGCATTAAACAGGGTGGACTTGCCAACATTGGGCAGTCCTACAATACCTAATTTCATGTAGTTGGTCTCCTTTTCGTATATCTGGTTCGTTTCTCTCCCTCATTATATCCCATCTAAGGGATTTTTTCAATAGAAAAACAAAAAAAGACGTGACCTCACAGTAAGCTATCCTATATTTTATTCAGACTGATAATCCGGTTTGCAGGGAGCGTTTGAACTTTAGAAAAGCCGGATCTGCCTCTCGTTGGGGGCGAGAGGCAGATCCGATGTGGGATGTATGGGTTTAGCGATTCCGCTTGCGGCGGTGATACAGACGGGCAAGACCGCCTTCGGAGGTTTCACGGAAGTGGTCGGAAATATGTTCGCCGGTTTCCTTCATGGTGCGTACTACCATATCGAAGCTGATGTTCCGGGTGCCCTTCAGCAGGGTCGAGAGATTGAAGGCATCCATGGCACGCTTTGCAGCAACGGCATTGCGTTCGATGCAGGGCACCTGCACCAGCCCACAGATCGGGTCGCAGGTCAGTCCGAGCTGATGCTCCATGGCGATCTCCGCAGCATATTCGATCTGACCCAGCTCCATGTTATAGGTTTCACAAAGGGCAGCGGCAGCCATGGAGCAGGCAGTTCCGATCTCAGCCTGACAGCCGCATTCTGCACCGGAAACGGAAGCATTGTGCTTTACCAATGCACCGAAGAGTCCTGCGACAGCAAGGGCCTCCAGGATCTTCTCGTCGGACAGCTCGTGTGTCAGCTGCATATAGTACAGAACGGCAGGCAGCACACCTGCAGAGCCACAGGTAGGAGCGGTAACGATCACTCCGTTGTCTGCATTTTCCTCTGCTACGGCAAAGGCGAAGGAGCAGATCATACGCAGCTCCATAAGCTGGGGCCGCTCGTTGGGAACAATGTTCTCATACATGGCTTTTGCCTTTCTTTCCAGCTTCAAGCCACCGGGAAGGATGCCGGAGGTGTGGATGCCACGGGTAATGGAGGCTTTCATGGTTTCCCAAATTTGTGCAAGGAAATCCCAGATCTCCGGGCCTTCGTTGAGCTC
>JAGBGB010000077.1 GCA_017936205.1 Oscillospiraceae bacterium | reverse complement strand
TTCATTCGTCTCCGAAAAACAACGCACCCCGCAACCCGATTTCCTAAAAATAGCAATAAAACGGAGGCGATTAAGTTGCGGGAGTCAAAAAAACTGTACTTTTTCAGCAGCTTCCGCGCAATGCGCGCCCCTACGAATGGTGCGGAAAATCGGAATTTACGTCAGAGAGGAGTTTTTTAAATGGATTGGAATACATTATTAAGTACGGAATTCTCCGCCCCCTATTATGGGGAGCTGCGGAAGAGAGTGGATGCTGCACGGGCTGCGGGGGAGGTGTATCCTCCGGCGGAGCGGGAGTTCTTTGCACTGGATGCTACTCCTGCGGAACAGGTACGGGTGTTGATCCTTGGTCAGGATCCCTATCATGAGCCCGGGCAGGCTATGGGGCTTGCCTTCTCTGTGGAGAAGGGGACCGCCTTGCCCCCGTCCTTGCGGAATATCTATCAGGAGCTGGAAAGCGATCTGGGGATCGCACCTGCCTCCCACGGGGATCTGACCTCTTGGGCGAAGCAGGGGGTACTGCTGCTGAATACTGTCCTCAGTGTAGAGAGAGGAAATGCCAACAGCCATGCAGATTACGGCTGGCAGCAGTTTACGGATGCAGTGATCTCTGCCACAAATGAGCTGCCTCAGCCCATTGTGTTCCTCCTCTGGGGGGCACAGGCACAGAAGAAGGAGGTTCTTCTGTGCAGCAAGGCCCCTCGCTTGATCCTGAAGGCTCCCCATCCCAGCCCCCTGTCTGCTTATCGGGGATTCTTCGGCTGTAAGCATTTTTCACAAGCCAACGCATTCCTAAAAGCTCATGGAGAAAGGGAAATTTGTTGGAAAGTAGAAAATAAGGATTGACAAAGCTCTCCCATTTCGTTATATTATTAATAGTATAACGAAATGGGAGGTATAAAACCAACATGAAAAAAGAAAACTTCTTCAAGCGTCACTGGCTGGTGATGCTCTGCGGTCTGCTGGTCGGCGGCGCCGCAGTGGTACTTACCAAATTCGGCAATCCCGGCAACATGGGCTTCTGCATCGCCTGCTTCCTTCGTGACATCGCAGGTGCTCTGGGTCTGCAGGGTGCCAGCACCACAAACGATGCCGGCGAAACGCTCCGCACTCTGTCCAACTTCCGTCCCGAGATCGTAGGTCTCATTGTCGGAGCTTGCATCATGGCCTTCGTAGGCAAGGAATTCAAGCCCAAGGGCGGCAGCTCCCCCTTCACTCGCTTCCTTCTGGGTATCGTCGTTATGGTCGGTGCCCTGGTATTCCTGGGCTGCCCCCTGCGCATGGTCATCCGTATCGGCGGTGGCGATTTGAACGCCATTATCGGTCTGGTAGGCTTCATTGCAGGTATCCTTGTAGGCATCCTGTTCCTCAAGGGCGGCTTCTCTCTCGGTCGTGCATATAAGCAGTCCAAGGCAGAAGGCCTGGTATTCCCCATCGTCATGGTTGCTCTATTTGTTCTGTCCGTTGCCGGCAGCGTTCTTTATGTCTCCGGCGCAGCTCCCGGAAACAAGGCAGCACCTTGGATTCTGGCTCTGATCGTTGCTCTGGTCGTGGGTGCACTGGCACAGAGAAGCCGTTTGTGCATGGTCGGCGGTCTTCGTGACTCCGTTATGTTTAAGGAATTCGGCCTGCTGGCAGGTTTTGGTTGCGTTCTCCTTGCAGTTCTGGTTGGCAATGCCATCCTGGGAAACCTGAAGTGGGGCTTTGAAGGTCAGCCTGTTGCACACACCGAATGGCTGTGGAACTTCCTGGGTATGGCTATCGTTGGTTGGGGCTCCTGCCTCCTGGGAGGCTGTCCTCTCCGTCAGCTGATCCTTGCCGGCGAAGGCAACACCGACTCCGCTATTACTGTATTCGGCATGATCGTAGGCGGCGGGCTGGCTCATACTCTGAAGACTGCTTCCTCCGGTGCCGGTCACGGTGCTAACGGCCCTGCTGCTGTTATTATCTGCTTCGTGCTTCTGGCTGCTATTTCCGTATTTAACATCAGAAAGGAAAAGTAATATGATCGATGCAAGAGGTCTTGCCTGCCCCCTTCCCGTTCTGAAGGTCCAGCAGGAGGTTAAGAAGAATGCTCCTAATACTCTTGAAGTCCTGGTAGACAACAACGCTGCTGTGCAGAATGTGACCCGCTTCGCCAACAACGCCGGCTATAAGGTCAGCGTGAAGGAGCTGGAGGACGAGGAATTCTCCCTGACCCTGACAAAATGACACAGTACATTGCTACCTTTCACACCCATCTGGCAGCCCTGAAGACCCATAGAAGTCTGCAGAAGGCAGGGATCGAGGCTCGTATGGCTCCGGTTCCACGGAAGATCTCTTCCTCCTGCGGCACCTGTGTGTTCTATCGGGCACAGGAGCCCTGCATGGATCAGATCGATCCCGATGTGGAGGCTGTCTATACCATGGAGGGTGAAACAGTCCATACCATCAAGGAATTTGATTAACACACAGCAAGAGAGCTGCTCAGAAATGGGCAGCTCTCTTTCGTACACATAGAAACAATAAAAAATTAACGAAAAACATTAATTTATACTTGACAAACATAAAAGACTGTGCTATGATAAAGACACAAAACAACAGGAGGTAAACGAAATGAATCCTTTATGTAAAACCGCAAAGACCTTGGATACCGTTTTTAAGCTGTTTAAGATCGTTGTTGTCATTGCTTGCATAGCCTCTGTGATCGCAGCTGCATTTATGGGTGCGGCACTGCTCTTTGATCTGGATACAGAGACTCTGGGCATTACAGATCAGATTCTGGAGATCGGTGTTGCCAAGCTGACACTGGCAGAGGGTGCATCCCTGCCTCTGAGCAATGCTCTGGGTCATTCACTGGTTGAGATGGCAATGATCCTGGTTCTGTCTGTTGCGACTCTGTTTGCCATCAGCTATATCCGCGCCATTCTCCATCCCATGACCGAGGGGGAGCCCTTCCGTGATGTGGTGGCTGTGAATCTGAAGAAGCTGGCATGGTTGCAGATCATCTACGGTGGCGTTCGCTTCTTCTTAGACGGTGTGGAGCAGGCTCTGTTCAACCACTTCTACGGCGATGCCCTGAAGGAGCTGCTGGAGGGCAGCAAGATCAGCAGCATTGTTTATGAATCCGAAAGTGACCTGACCTTCCTGCTTATTGCCGGTGTGCTGTTCCTGCTGTCTTATGTGTTCCGCTACGCACAGGAGCTGCAGAAGCTGTCCGACGAGACCCTGTAAGGAGGTGCAGCATGGCGATCATATTGAGATTAGACCGTGTAATGGCGGATCGCAAAATGTCCCTCAATGAGCTGTCTGACAAGGTAGGCGTTGCCAATGTGAACCTGTCCAAGCTGAAGAACGGTCATGTCAGTGCCATCCGCTTCTCCACGCTGGAAGCCATCTGCGATGTGCTGGACTGCCAGCCCGGGGACATCCTGGAATTTAAGCGTGAAAATGCATAATGAATAGAAATCCTTCGGGCTGTCTTAGATTGAACTGCTCCCTGTCAAGTAGACAGATGAAAAAACAAAAAATTGTTTCTCCAGGATCTCAGAAATGAGGTCCTGGTTTTCTTTTAGGCAGCCTCCAATAAGCTACGGTAAGTTGCCGGTGGCAGACAGTTTAGCTTATG
>JAGBGB010000076.1 GCA_017936205.1 Oscillospiraceae bacterium | reverse complement strand
GCATCAAGATCCAAGTGATAAGCAAGAATTGCCGTAAGCACTGCCCGAATATCAGGATCTATATCTGTATCATGATCAATTGAAATTAGATCCTCTCTGGGCGTAATGGAATATTTAAATCGAGATCGAGCAAGCTCCTCCCGCTTCTTCAGGAAGGTCTCACCATTCTGTGGGAACAGAAGAACAGTCAGCAGATCCTTATCGTTCCATTCAGGGTGAGCATCCTTGAATTCTGCAAATGTAGGCTGGGAAGAAGCTGCAGCTCCGCTCTTGGCAGATGCCAGAACCTTCTGCGCTACCTGGGGATCAATGGGAGAGGGAGACTTTCCATACTCTCCCCGAACATAATCACGGACAGATTCGATCACCAGACCATAGCGCTCTCCACGAAGCACATTCATTACAGACTGTGTTCCTACCATCTGGCTAATAGGAGTAACCAGAGGAGGATAACCCAAGTCCTTGCGGACATTGGGAACCTCTTCCAGAATCTGATCCAGCTTTTCCAGAATATTCTGTTCCTTCAGCTGTGACAGAAGATTGGAGTACATTCCGCCGGGGATCTGAGAAGTAAGAGTAAAGGTATCTGTACGCAGAGCCTTATCGGAAATAAGCCCTGTCTGTCTGGACTGATCAAACACGGTTTTGAAATGGTCATTAATGGCAGAGAATCTTGTATAGTCGCAGCCACTGTCAAAACCGGATTCACGGATCACCCGTTCCACAGTCTCTGTAGGAGGCTGTGATACTCCCCCTGAGAAGGAGGAGATCGCTGTATCCAACACATCTACACCGGATTCGATTGCCTTGAGATAGGTCATATAAGCATAACCTGTAGAGCAATGGGAATGAAGAATCAAAGGCAGCTTCACGCTCTCACGAAGGGCAGTGAACAGCTCACCGCAGGCTGTGGGAGACATGATCCCTGCCATATCCTTCACGCAAATAGAATCTGCACCCATGTCTTCCATTTCCTTCGCAATTCGGACATAGTTCTCCACACTATGAACCGGACTCACGGTATACGAAATGGCGCAGGATGCATGAGCTCCACGACGGATGGTTTCATCCACAGACACCCGAATATTATCCAAATCATTGAGTGCATCAAAAATACGGATAATATCAATTCCGGTGTCTACAGCCGTTGCTACAAAGCGGCGAACCACATCATCAGGATAATGCTTATATCCCAGCAGGTTCTGCCCTCTCAGTAGCATTTGCAGCTTGGTATTGGGCATATGCTTCCGCAAGAAAGCCAGCCTCTCCCACGGATCCTCGTCCAAGAAGCGGATGCAGGAATCGAAGGTAGCTCCGCCCCAGCACTCTACAGAATAATATCCCACCTTATCCATCTCCCCGAGGATCTGACGGAAGCTGTCTAATGACATTCTTGTGGACATAAGAGACTGATTCGCATCCCGAAGGACGGTTTCTGTTAATTGGATCTTTCTCATAAACATCTCTCCTCTCTGTACGGAACTTATAGAGGAATATTGCCGTGCTTCTTGTTTGCGTTTGCAGCGGTGTTCTTGTTCTGTAGCAGGAGCAGATCCTGGTACAATCTCTTGCGGAGCTTGGAGGGCTGTACAACCATATCTGCATAACCATTCGCCAGAGCCATATCCGCATTCATGAAGGCTTCTTCATATTCACGAGTCTTTTCTGCAAGATAGGAAGCTCTTTCTTCCTCAGGAAGAGCATTGGCGCTGCGACGGTGTATGGTCTTTACCGCACCATCAGCACCCATAACAGCAATCTGTGCCGTAGGAAGTACATAAACCAGATCTGCACCCATATGCTTACTGCCCATAGCAATGTAGGCTCCTCCATAGGCCTTCCGAAGCACCACAGTCAGGCGAATGGTACTTGCTTCTCCATAGGCTACAAGCAGCTTTGCCCCATGGCGGATAATGCCGTTGTGCTCCTGCTCCACACCGGGCAGATAGCCGGGAGTATCCACGAAGGTAATCACAGGAATATGGAATTCATCACAAAAGCGAACAAAGCGTGCAGCCTTATCGCTGGAATCACAGTCCAAGGCACCGCCATTATAAGAGGGCTGGTTGGCAACAACACCAACGGTCTTACCGCACAGACGTGCAAAGCCAACGACTACGCTGCGAGCGAAATGCTTATGAACCTCTACGAAGCTGTTTTCGTCAAAGACATCACCGATCACAGACAGCACATCATAGGTCTGCTTGATTGGGATCTCCATAAGATGCTCCAAGACATCATATCTTTTTTCCACAAAAGCATTCGGCGCCTTCTTATTGACCTCATTGGAATCAGGCAGAAGATCCACAAGGCTGCGAACCTGTGCAAAACATTCCTTCTCATGCTTACAAAGGAAATGTACCACACCGGAGGTTTCTGCATGACGCTGTGCTCCCCCCAATTCGTCAGTGGTTCTCTCTTCCCCTGTAACGCTCTTGATCACATCGGGGCCTGTAATAAACATATAGCCCACCTTGCGAACAGAGAATACAAAATCGGTAATGGCAGGAGAATAGGAAGCTGCCCCTGCACAGGGTCCAACGACTACAGAGATCTGTGGGATCACACCGGAGGCCTGAATGTTTTGGAACATCATATCTCCGCAACCTGCCAGAGAGTTCACACCCTCGTCAATTCTTGCTCCGCCGGAATCGTAAATACCGATCAAGGGCTTCTTGGCAGCAATAGCAAGCTCGATCAAATGTGCGATCTTCTTGCCGTGATTTCTGCCAATGGAACCACCGCGAACTGTAAAGTCCTGCGAAAACACAAAAACCTGTCTGCCGTTAATAGCACCATAGCCGGTAATAACTCCATCGTATGGCGTTTGGTCGGGAGCGTTCGGATCAGCCCCATAGCTACCGATTTTTTTCCCGATTTCACAGAAGCTCCCCTTGTCCAGAAGTAACATGATCCGTTCAATCGCATGATACTTCCCCTTCTGATGCTGTTTATCCACCAAATAAGTATGCTGGCTCACGCTCATTCTCCTCTCTATTATTCCTGATATTTCTATATATGCTCTCTCTCGATGTTCGAACCTACAGATCCCACAAAACAAGCCCTAAGCTGGTGGAATGAGATCTTCTTTACGGGAATCTCCTCCTCTGCACACACAGATAAGAACCCGTCCCCTATGCAGTGACTTCTAATGATGTACCCATCGGATGAAGCCCCTTCCTGCAGCTGTGTATCAGCCATGGAATAGCAGATCCCGGATCCGAGGTATTTCCCATAGCTTTCCTTCACAGTCCATAAGCGGGTAAACTCCAGATCGGCATTCCCCAAAACAGCCGTATTCCGTTCATCCGCAGTCATAAAATACTCAGCCAACGAGGCTTTGTAGGGAACCCTCTGCTGAACATCTACCCCAATCGGACGGGAGCTGAATCCACAGGCTACCGCAGTCTCACAATGGGAAAGGTTAAAGCAGATTTCCGAATTCTCGGCAAAATAAGGCTTCCCTCGTTCGGTTTTCAGGATTTCGGGGATCTGTGTAATACCATGATCTCGAATCAATCCATATCGAAGCAGCAAATAAGCCAAAACCGACTGTATTCTATCCTTCGGGAAGCGATATCTTCCCATAGTCTCCCGTCGCTCCTGCGACAGGAATGGCAATAGCTCACTCACATCAGACTCAGTGATCGTCTGAATGTGATCTAAATAATATACTACAGAAGGGCTCACTCTTCAAAATCCTCGTTCAGGATCACATCTGCAAGAATATCTGCCGCTTCGTCCACCAGCTCCTTGGACAGGGTTGCCATAATACTGGTACGCAGCAGCCCCTCTCCGGGGGGACAAGCTGGGGGAAGAACAGGATTCACATAAACTCCTCGTTCGTAGGCGATATGTCCCTTCATGATGGTATTGATCATCTCATAGGTATAGATGGGAACAATGGGTGTGCTGGACTTCATAATGGTCAAGCCTCGACGGCGGAATGCCTGTCTGGCATAATGAGAGATCGTCGAAAGCTGCTGAACGATTTCAGGATGCGCCTGTAAATACCGCAGAGCCTCTAAGGCAGAAGCACAGTTTGCAGGAGCCATGGATGTTGAGAAAATAAAAGATCTGGATTCATGCCGTAGATACTTGATCACATCCGCACTGGCAGCAGCAAAGCCGCCCAAGGAGGCAAGGGACTTAGAGAAGGTTCCCATAATAATATCCACTTGATCCTCTAAGCCAAAATGGCTGGCAGTTCCTCTGCCCCCAACACCCAGAACACCGAGGGCATGGGCATCGTCTACCATAACTCTTGCATTGTATTTCTTAGCCAGAGCACAGATCTCCGGGAGCTTGCAGATCTCACCGCTCATAGAGAAAATTCCATCAGTCACGATCAAGCAGCCACTGTCCTCAGGAACCTTCTGAAGCTGTGCCTCAAGATCCTGCATATCAGAATGCTTATATCGGAGCATCGTGCCGTAGCTCAGTCTGCAAGCATCGTAGATAGAAGCGTGGTTTTCCTTATCGCTGATCACATAATCCCCATGACCTACAAGGCAGCTGATAATACCCAGATTGGCTTGGAAGCCTGTAGTAAATGCCAACGCATCATCCTTGTGAACAAATTGAGCAATTTCTGCCTCCAATTCAAGGTGCATATCCAAGGTTCCGTTCAGGAACCGGGAGCCGCTGGTATCTGTACCGTATTTTTCGATGGCCTTAATGCCTGCTTCAATAATTTCCGGGCACTCAGTCAATCCCAGATAGTTATTAGAGCCCAGCATGATTCGTCTTTTCCCCTGCATCATGACCTCAGGGCCGGATCGGGAGGACATAGGACGGAAGTAAGGATAAACTCCCATCATGATCATTTTGTCGGCATTACTTTCAACCCTGCATTTCTCGAAAATATCCATTGTAAATGCTCCTTTCCATTTCTGTAAAAGCTTCAAGCTGTGCATAAGTTATTTACAGCTAACCCATTGTATTCATTTAGATAATAATAATAAATTCTACCACAAAACTGAAAAGATGGCAACAGTTTTTTAGTCACATCATACAACTTTCTGAGAAAACAACAAAAATGCCATGAGAACACAATGATC
>JAGBGB010000075.1 GCA_017936205.1 Oscillospiraceae bacterium | reverse complement strand
GGGCCTTGCCCATCTTGCTATGTGTCTTGTCGATCATTCGTCCGAAGAAGAAGTCGGACACACCGTCAAAAATTTTGGAGGCGGCAATCAAAGTACTTACAATGCCCATGCTCAGACCGATGGTATCGGTCAGGTAGATCATCATGAATGCCGTTAAAAGTGCGTATACGCAGTTGCCTGCAATGTCACCGGAGCCGTAGCCGACCTTGTGGTACCATTTCAAATACTTCTTTTCTTGCATGGTAATTCTCCTTTACATCATTTTGTCAGATGGATTATTTCAGTTCGGGGATGATACGGATCTCGAAGTCAATGACCTCATCTGTGAGGGCATATTCTCTGCGCAGAACCGGGCCGCAGCTTGCAGAGCCAATGCCGTTGTGACGATAGTCAAGGCACAGTACTGTGCTGCCGCATTCCTCCAGCTCATAATTATGACCCTTGCGTGTCATCTCTTCCTGGGTGTAGTGGGATGCGTTGAAGCTAAAGGCTTCCAGACTGACAGCAGTCAGGCGCAAGGCTTCATCTTCCAGAACCACATAGTTGCAGCTACCGTGAGCACCGTGCTCCTGGGGACGAATGTAATCTTCATACAAGCCTTCAACCGTTGTGCTGTAGATGCCGTGGGAGGCTGCGTGACGCTTGTCGGGATAGTTCTCAATAGGTCCGAGACCGTAATAAGTAACCTGCTCCAGGGAGTTGGGAACAAACAGCCGCAGACCGAAGCGAGGCAGCTCAGGGAACTCCATGTTCCGCTTAGCCAAAATGTTTGCGGTAACTGCACCGGAGACGGAAACCATCCAGTCTACCTCAATATCCATGAACCGCTGAACAGCGATGGCTGCAATAGATACATCAGAGTGGATACGAACCTCACTGTCTGCTGCCAGAGTGCGGGTCATGTAGGAACGGGTAATGGCCTTGTCATAATGAGCAGCCATCCATTCTAACTTCTGCTTCCGATCGTTGTCGGTAGGTGCTCTCCAGATGTTCAGCCCCATGGGCTTATCCAGCAATTCCTTGCCCCCGAAAACCATGGAGCTAAAGCTGCCAACAGTCTTGTCATAGCGGTAGGAGAAATTCTTGCCGGAGATGGTGATGTAGCGATCCTCTTCCTCCACCTTCAGGTTTTGCTCGCTCTGCTCCTTTTTGTTCCAGATAGCCAGAGCCTTCTGACTTCTGCCATCTACGGCAGCCTCTAAAGGAACTTCGTCAAAGCCCAGAAGGAAGCCAGCAGGCAGCAACTCGGTGCTATCCTTCAGCAAGTAAATCAGCTTCAGATAGGTGCGACCCTTGGCAGGAACGCTAATGTTCAGACGGATGGTGCCTTCGGCATGAGGAGCAATGGTGGGGATGCGGTCAACATTGCCGTTCTGAATGATCTCACCGTCGCAATTTACCTCATAGCGGATGGTCAGATACTTGTGGGTAGCTACAAAGTCCATATAGTTGTGCAGGGTTACGATGCCGGTTTCCTGATCGAACTTCTTGACACGGATAGGACGATTTACATTCTTATACTCCATGACACCAGTATGGGGACGACGGTCGGGATACACAAGGCCGTCCACACAGAAGTTGCCGTCATGGGGATACTCACCGTGGTCACCGCCGTACCAGTACATGGGCTTGCCATTGGGAGCCTTGCCCTTATAGATTGCGTGGTCACACCATTCCCAGACGAAGCCTCCGCTCATAACCTCGTTGGCTTGAATGAACTGCCAGTAGTCTTCCAGATCTCCGGGGCCGTTGCCCATAGCGTGGGAGTATTCACACATCAGGTAGGGCTTATCGGGATCGCTGTCCACATACTCCTGCAGGGTCTCCAGAGAGGGATACATGTTGGAGTAAAGGTCGATATTGGAGAAATCATACTTCCGCTTTCTGCTGCGATATTGGGCACTTTCGTAGTGGCTCAGGCGGGTGGGATCGTAGTGCTTGGTCCATGCCAGAGCAGCCTCGAAGCAGCAACCGTAAGCACTTTCGTTGCCCATAGACCAGCAAATGACACAGGGACGGTTCTTATCCCGGATGACACAGCGCTTGGTACGATCCAAGGTTGCTTCCAAAAAGTCGGGGTTGTCGGCAAAGGGCTCGTTCCAGTGCTCCACATGGTTTTCCCACAATTCGTTTTCAGAGCAGTACATTTCTGCTGCACCGTGGCTTTCGTGGTCAGCTTCATCAATGACCATGAAGCCGTACTGGTCGCAAAGCTGATAGAACATGGGAGCATTGGGATAGTGGGCGGTGCGGATGGCATTGAAG
>JAGBGB010000074.1 GCA_017936205.1 Oscillospiraceae bacterium | reverse complement strand
TGCAGCGTTGGCATTGGTGGTGCTCAGCTTGCCATCCTTCAGGGTTGCATCGCCGGGCAGGAGCTGTTCCTTGTTGTTGTATACATTGGACTCGGTGGTCATGATCTTGCTGTTTGCTACATTGTAAATAGCAACGCAGCCTTCGATGGGCTTGACGGTTTCTTCGGGATCCTCAGGCTGATCGGGCTCAGTGGGCTCGGTAGGCTCAGTGGGAGCCTCGACACCCTCGACCTCATAGAAGTCGAAGACATACAAATCCAGATTTGCACCCATGCCGTAAACGGTGAAGACCTCCTTGGAGGCATAATACTCAATGTACTGAGCCTTCTCGTTGCCGTTTCCGTCCACATAGATGTAGTTGGCAAGGCGGAGGCAGTAGCCGCCCTCAGCCTCTTCCAGAACGAACAGGGTGTTCTCGTTGGCTGCATCTACGAAGCGGAGGTTGGTTCCGTCAGCTTCCAGATACTTGCCGTCTTCTGTGCGGAAGCTCACATTGCCCTCTGCATCGGTGATCATCTCGAACAGAGCCACCTTATCGGAAGCAACGCTGAGCTTATCGCCGTTCAGGGTAGCAGCTGCGGGCAGGAGCTGTTCCTTGCTGTTGTAAACATTAGACTCGGTGGTCATGACCACACTGCTTGCCACATTGTAAATGGCAACATAGCCCTCGGGCAGAGGTTCGGGGTCAGTGGACTCGGTAGGCTCAGTGGGATCGGTGGGCTTGGGCTCAGTGGGATCGGTAGGATCTACCACAGTGCCATTCTCGATCTCAGTGGTGAACATATAGATGGCAGTCTCACGAGCGTGCATATTGACATAGAACCAATCTGCAGGGTAGCCGTCATCCAGATAGGTCTTGGAGTTGTCAAAAAGGGCAAACTGGCAATCTACATAGTCATACAGCAGAACCAGATCGCTGTTCTTCGCATTGAAGATATACTCATAGTTGCCTGCATCCAGGACGATGTTCCAGTAGCTGTAGCTGTCAGGAGTGCTGACGAATGCCATAGCATTGTTGGAAACGCTCAGGTACTTCTCGGTCTTCAGGTTCTGAATGGTATAGCTGCCGTTGCTCTGCTTCTCGAAGAAGAACACGATGCCGGTGTCTGCAGTGAAGAACTCAGCGTTGTCTACATCTACAGTAGCTCCCAGATCATTGACAACATCTACGATTTCTCCGGTCTCGCCCATAACGAGGGGATACTCATATACAAATCGTTCTGCATCAAAGTCTGCATCGTAGCCTACCAGAGCGTATTCGCCGGTGTAGTCATCCAAATTATCGGTCCAGTAGAAGCAGGGCTCATCCAGCACAGAATCGATGTAGCCATACAGAGCATAGAAGGTTCTGTCCTCATCGATCTGCAGGGTCTCGCCTTCGAAGTAGAAATAGTCCACATCACTGCCATCCGTAGCCTTCACAGGCTCAGTGGTCCAGCAGCTGAACTGGTAGCCCTCATACTCCTCAGCGGCAGGGAAGGTGTATTCTCCGCCTACAGTTACGGTCACTTGCTTGCTTCCGGCGGGGCTGATCAGGGTCACGGTAGCCTGCTCCGCAGCAAAAGCCACAGGGAGCATAGACAGAACCATAGCCAATGTCAGCAGAACCGCAAGCATACGATTTCTCAGTTTCATACGTTCGTCTCCTTTTCATTTTTATATTTCATTGCGCTAAAGCAATTGCAAGTATTATACCATATCGTTCCAAATCTGTCTACCTCAGATTTAAAAATTCCGATTTATCGAGCTGCCTCGTTCACCGCTGCGTAGGGGCGCGCATTGCGCGTCCGACAACCGCCAAGAATTGGTGGTTGTGAAAAATGTTTCGATTTTTTGGGAAATACATTATTTTCGGTGGTTTTTGTGTTCATGCCGTTCCGTCATGAACCGGACGCGCGATGCGCGCCCCTACGAAGGGGTAAATCAAACTGTACGATAAATGGGAATTTGATGGGGAAATTGAGCGTAGAAAGGAGCCGACTCACGGGTGTGGGTCGGCTCCTGTAGCTTTAGGGTTATTGTTTTCTGTGGTTTATACCAGTCTTGCACCGGCGGGGATGGAGTCATCCAGCATAACCACCTGGAGCTTGTCGCCTCGCTCGGCAGACAGGATCATGCCGCAGGACTCTCTGCCCATCATCTTACGGGGAGGCAGATTGGTAACGGCTACCAGAGTCTTGCCAATAAGCTCCTCGGGCTTGTAATACTTGGCAATGCCGGAGAGGATCTGACGGGGGGTGTCGGTTCCATCGTTCAGGGTAAACTTCAGGAGCTTGTCGGACTTCTTCACATTCTCGCACTCCAGAACCTTTACAACGGTCATTTCTACCTTGCAGAAATCATCGAAGCAAATGGGAGGCAGAGGCTCGGGAAGGGGATCCTCTGCAGGAGTCTCGGGCTCCTGAGGCTTGGCGTTAAGGGCCTCCAGCTCCTCAAGCTCCTTCTGTGCATCGATACGGGGGAAGAGGGCAGGACCGGCAGTAACCGTGGCTTCTGCCTTCAAACCGCCGAAGCTGCACAGAGCTTCCCAGGAACCATCCTCAGCACCGATACGGCGAAGGATCTCCTCGCTGGTGGCAGGCATGAAGGGCTGCAGCAGGCCGGCACAAATGCGGATGGTCTCCAACAGATGATACATGACCTTCGCAAGACGGGGCTTGTTTGCCTCATCCTTGGCAAGGA
Source organism: Oscillospiraceae bacterium (assembly GCA_017936205.1). Lineage (GTDB taxonomy): Bacteria > Bacillota > Clostridia > Oscillospirales > Oscillospiraceae > JAZOXB01. The sequence goes on along the minus strand of JAGBGB010000074.1, from coordinate 12,062 downwards.
TCCAAGGAGCGTTCTCGTCAATATACTTATTGGCACGGGAGATCACTGCGAAGATCTCTGCCAGAGCATTCTGGAAGGCATATGCCTCCATCTGCTTCTCATAGCGTTCCCACAGACCGGATGCCAGCTTGACCAGCTCGTCATCCTTCTCGGCATCGTAGTTCTGCTCTGCAGGCAGGGTGCCGCCGAAGTACTTCTGCACCATAGCTACTGTACGGGAGACCAGATTACCGATGTCGTTAGCAAGATCCGTATTGATACAGGAGATCAGCAGCTCATTGGAGAAGTTGCCATCTGAGCCGAAGGGGAAGGAACGCAGCAGGAAGAAGCGCAGGGCATCCACACCGTAGCGGTCTGCCAGAACCTGAGGATCTACCACATTACCCTTGGACTTGGACATCTTCCCACCGTCCAGCAGCAGCCAGCCGTGTCCGTAGACCTTCTTGGGAAGGGGCATCTCCATGCTCATAAGCATAGCAGGCCAAATAATAGAATGGAAGCGAACGATCTCCTTGCCCACAAAATGCACATCTGCAGGCCAGTACTTGGCATAATCCTCATACTTATCATTCAGGAAGCCCAAGGCAGTAGTATAATTAAACAGGGCATCCACCCAAACATAGACCACATGACCGGGATCAAAGTCTACGGGAACGCCCCAGGTAAAGCTTGTACGGGATACGCACAGATCCTCCAAGCCTGCATCGATGAAATTATTGACCATTTCATTGACACGGCTGCGGGGCTCTAAGAAATCCGTATTGGTCAGCAGATCCCGAACGGGCTGTGCATACTTGGAAAGACGGAAGAAGTAAGCCTCCTCCTCAGCAGGCTGGCAGTCTCTGCCACAATCAGGGCACTTGCCATCCTTCAGCTGGCTCTGGGTCCAGAAGGATTCACAGGGAGTGCAGTACATTCCCTCATACTTACCCTTATAAATGTCGCCCTTCTCGTACATCTTCTTAAAGATCTTCTGGATAGCGGCAACATGGTAATCATCGGTGGTACGGATAAAGCGGTCATAGGAAATGTTCATGAGCTTCCACAGATCCAAAACACCCTTCTCTCCTGTGACGATGTTGTCCACAAACTGCTGGGGAGTAATACCGGCCTCCTTGGCACGGGTCTCGATCTTCTGACCATGCTCATCGGTTCCGGTAAGGAACAGCACATCATAGCCACGGAGTCTCTTATACCGTGCCATAGCATCGGTAGCTACGGTGCAGTAGGTATGACCAATGTGCAGCTTATCAGAGGGATAGTAAATAGGGGTGGTAATATAAAACTTCTTGCAGGAATCACACATAGAATATGCCTTCTTTCTTGCCTTATTTTTTTTGATTTTTACGAACGGTCAGAATAGCCCAGAAGAGCAGAATGCCTACAACAGCACCGCCAAAGTCGATCCATACATCCATGACCTCACTGCTGCGACCTGCTACATGGAGCTGCAGAGTCTCATCTCCCAGAGCAACCAGCAGAGAAAACAGCATAGGCTTGGCTACCTTAAAGCTCTTGGTGTTGAAGAACATTCCCAGAGAGAAGCCGCCGAGAACCAGATACTCCAAACCATGAGCGATCTTCCGAACCATCTCATGGGTCAGGTCAGGCCAAATGGTATGTAGGACTTCCCACACGCTGGTGCTCTGTGCCGTGCTGATCTCAGCAGACATAGCGGACATGACATAGATCACGCCCATCCACAGAATTGTAAGGATTAACCAGAAACGAAATTTTGGATTACTCATAAATAACATCTCCACAAACGACATAGTTTGTGCTATTATATCATAAGATCCCGGAAAGTGCAAGAATAGAACAACGAAAAGGAGAGCGAAACCGTGAAAAAAATCATCTTCCTTCTATCCCTCTGCCTGCTTCTGTGTGCTTGCAGTGCAAATTCGGAGCCCACAGAAGCCGAGCCCACCTCTGAGCCTACTGCAGCTACCCGAGAAACAAAAACGCCCAACGATGCACTCCTCCCTGCTGATGATGTGACACAAGCCACCGAAGCTGTCCCCTCAACCACCGAAGCGATTCCCTCAACCTCCGAAGCCCTTGCCCCCACGACGGAGGAAGCTCCACAGATCACCGAGGGAACTACCCAGCCTACAGAAACCAACCCTCCCCTTCAGGCTCTGCCGGAGGAAAGCTCTGCATGGTCTCCCTACAGCCAATACGGTGACAAGCTGGGCTTGGTGCTAAACGAGCCGGTGGATCATCCTCCTCAGTACACCACTCTTTGGATGGAGGGCGAGTACGAATGTGCCTATATTATTCCCCGTTTCGTCGGAAGTTATGTAAACCTCTATGCGCTGGAATGGAGTGAGGACTACAGCAGCTATACCCTTGCAGAGGAGCCGGAATACTCTACCTTGGTAGGAGACGGCTGTATCATCTACAGTGTGCTGCCCCGTCCTGAGGGCTTCCCCACCTATTATATAGAGATCGTAGCCCCTAACGGTGTGGGCGATGGATATATTCTGCAATACGATGGCAGAGATGGCACTGCTCCTATGGAGTTCTTTGACTACAAGGGATAATCCTGCCACAACAGAAGCACTTATACTTATTTCTAATAAAACGGATTAACCGTTTTATTATGCCCCTGGTAAGCGGCATGGCGGCAAAGCCGCCAAGAAATAACCTGTAATACTGTTCTTGCCGCCATAGGCGGTGCAGGATATTCATCCTGCAATAAAATGGTTTTCAAACCATTTTATCAAGAAACAGTATTATGGAGAAAGCGGGAAGGCTGTACAACGCAGCCCTCCCGCTTTCCTTACCTTTTCGTGCTTCTATTTCCCCATTTGTGCTTCCAAATAAGCAATGGCAGCGGCAATGGCTCCCTGTGAGCTGGGAACCGTGGGGATGATGTTGGGCAGCGCTAAGATCTCCGGGCTGCAATCTGTGGGGCAGAAGCACCAATCTCCCTCCAGCAGCATAGGTGTGTCGTTAGGCGCATCTCCTGCGCAGATCAGAGTATGGCAACCCAGCAGCCGTGCCAGCTCTCTGGCACCTGTGGCCTTGGTGTAGTGGGGATTGCCGATCTCTATGACTCTGGGCATGGAGCAGGTCACATAATAGTCCCCTCCGCACAGGGCATCCACTCGCTTCTTCAGCTCACGGAACCGCTGCAGCTCCACAGGATCTGCTTGAGAATAGCTCTCTAACACGCTCCCCTCTGTGCCGCAGAGGATGATCTTCATCCAAGGCTTAGGAGGATCCTCGGTGATCACCATTTCCAGCCCTGCCTTGCTGAGCATAGGCTCTCTGGAGGGAATGGGCGCAGCACCGTAGTGGGCGTGCAAGCCTTGGATCTCAATGCTAACTCCCGCTTCCTGCAAATGGGGCAGAAGCTCCTCGGCGCTCTCCGACAGTGCGTGGGCAAAGATCAACTCCTCCTTACGGTAATCATAGCAGGCTGCACCGTTGCACAATAGACAGGGAGCATTGCAGGGGATCTGCAGCGCTCTGCTCCGAGCTGCAGCAAGACTTCTGCCTGTGTTCAGGCAGAAATAGCCACCCTCCTCTATAAAATATGAAATAGCTTCTAAATTAACCTGAGGCACTCTGTCCTCATGGTCTGAAATCGTATGATCAAAATCGCTGGTAAACAGCATTCCCGTAAACTTTCCCATGTTTCCTCCTGCAAAAATGACATTCTCCACCGGGGAAGAATGTCATTTTTTGATATATTGTTTCTTCTGATATTGGAAGCGATCGGTAAATACAAAATACCGCTGTCCGAAATAGTTCAGCAGGGCATAGATCAGGGAGCCTGCTGCCATTTCGCAATTTGCCTCTACCTTTGCACCACCGCCGAAGGTGAACCACTCATAGATCCTGTCGCTCTCCAGCAGAAAGCGTACTGCATAAGGTGCCAGAAGATAGTAAGACACTGCGTAGCAGATCAAAACCTCCACACCGAAGCGGACATACTGCTGCAGTCCGGACTTCACTCCCGGGAACACCACATATCTGCAGCCGAGGACCCAGATCAGGCTGCCCAAACCGTAGTTGATCAGTGGAGCCACATGCTCACTGACTCCACATACGTTGAACAGGAAGAACATCAGTGCAGTGCAAAATATGAAATTCAGAACGCCCACGATCAGATAGAGAACGAAGGCTCGATCCACCATGCTCCTGACTGTTTTCATTCCATCACCAAAAATACAAAGATGGAATGATTATAACACAGCTCCCCGACAAATGCAAGGTTTTATCTCGTAATTTCCCTATTTCCCTGCTATTTTAAAGACTTCGTCAAACTTTCCGATCAGCAGAATGTGAGCTCCCTGTCGGAAATAGTTGCCGAGACCCAGGGTGGGGTTCATGGTCTGCTCGTTTTTTTACAGCAACGTCATTGAAGTTGTATTTCTGGCAGATATCCCTAATGAGAAAACTAAAATGCTTCTTCAAAGCGATAGATCGTCTTTGTATTCAGCAATATCTTCCAAGTGACATTGTAGAATCCTACATAATTGATTCAGCGTAAAGGTGCTGACATTTTCATTTTTGCGCAATCGGTCAAGCTGCCCACTGCTGACTTTGTACTCTTTTAACAATTTATATTGAGAAATACCTCGTTTTTTCATTGTCTCCCACAGTCGGTCATATACGATCATACTATACCTCGCCTCCTAATTCATATGGTATAGTATGGTCTATCTATTGACAATTGCCCGTAATTGGGCTATAATACCCTCAAGCCATATCACTATTAAGGAGGAAGAAGACAGATGAAAAAATTGGCTATATCCATTTTACTATTGATGTGCACCTGGGTATTATATGCGTGCAGCACTTCAGCCAACGAGGAGAAAGTATCAATGTCAAGTCAAAAGGAAGAAACAAAATCCACAAAAACAACTACCGTAGTCCAAGAAGAAATCGCGCTTTCTCAAGACCCGTTTCTTTGGATCAACGAGAGGACTACAGCAGAGGATATAATCACCTCTCTGGGTGAACCAAGATACAGTAATAATGGTACGGAACTTGAATACGATAACTTTTCCTTTTATGGAGAAAAAGGCACTCTCTGGTTTCAATTTAACGACGGTTTTTTAGAGGAAGCAGGTTTTTGTTACGAATATTCTAACCTTGACACTTGGAAATCCAATGGGCCCGATGACAAATATGTACCCACCGCTGAAGAAAAACATGATGCCCAAGATTATGCAGCAACAATAAAAGAATGCTATTTACATGCACTTGGAAATTTTACGAAAGAAATAGATAGCAATGTGTATTATGGATGGAGTTGGGATTTGTCCACAGACTTCTACTGGACTAAATTAGAACTTTTGACATCGTTTGACAGTGAGACACCTGTTGAAGTATACTATGCTGCATGGGAAAAGTGAGGATTTAAATGAAAAAAAACACGATATTTTTATTTATATTGATTTGTGTTACTTTGCTTGCCGCTTGTTCAAATAGTTTTGAAATGAAAGATAATGGATCATTATATTATAGTGGAAGTGCCGATAACGTTGAGATACCCCGTGAATTTGATGGAGAAGCCCACAGTTTTTCAGATACCAACAGTCTTCGTGGAAAAAATTTCCGCTATGATGGAACGCTAGCGCAACTCCTAAAGTATCATGCATGGGTCTTTTCGCAGAACTATCGAATATCGGAAACCAAAATAGTATATTGCAGCGATTACTGTATTGAGTTTGACACTACCCAAAGTGAATTGGGAGTAGAAATCGTGGAACGAAATAATGAAGCGACACTCATTCATTTCAGATATCGAGTTTTGAACAAAGACGGAGATACAGAAGTAGCTGTTTTTGAAAGTTTAAGTGACTTAAGAAGCTGGTTGCAATAACAGTTGAAAAAGAGAATATTGTAATACATAAGCATTAATAAAATCGTTTATTATAGGGGTAGAAACCGCAGTTTATCTGCAGTTTCTACCCCTGTTGTTAACCATTACATAGAAATAGCCTATTTATCTTCCGTAATTCTAAACGCTTCATCAAACTTTCCAATGACCAGAATGTGGTCTCCCTGTTGGAAATGGTAGCCCGGGCCAAGGTTTGGATTCATGGACTCACCGTTCTTGACAGCAATCACATTGATATTATACTTCCGCCGAACATCCAGCTCCACAAGGGTCTTCCCTACCCAGTGCTCCGGAACAGGCAGCTCATACAGGGAATACTCATCCGTCAAGGACACATAGTCGAAAATATTGTCGGAATTATAGCGAACTGCCAGATATTCTGCCAGCTCCTCCTCCGCATTGACAATTTCGTCGGCTCCGATGGTTCGCAGCAGCTCTGCCTGAATATCCTGATTGGCCTTGGCTACGATCTTCCGTGCGCCGTGCTTCTTCAGCAAGCTGGTAATCACCAGTGAGGCCTGAAAATCCTCTCCTATGGTCACAAAGCAAATATCGAAGTTATCCACTCCTATGGCTCGGATCACTGCCTCGTTGGTGCAGTCGCAGATATTGGCATTGGTAAAGTCCTCACTGATGGCATCAATGATTTCCCGATCCGAGTCCACGATCATCACATCGTTCCCAAGCTTCTGCATTTTGTGGGCAAGATGCTTCCCCATTCTGCCCATACCAATGATCAAAACAGATTTCATATCACAGTCTCCTTTCGTTATCCGATGAGCAGCTTTCCTGTAGGCCGATCAATAGGCGGCTCCGGTCGCTGCCGTGCAAAAATCAGAGTAAAGGTCAGACCTCCAAGTCGTCCCACATACATCAGCAGGATCACTAAGATCTGACTTGCCACCCCCAATTGAGGGGTAATGCCAAGGGTGCAGCCTACCGTTCCAATGGCGGAATTGACCTCGAACATAGCCTGCTTTATGGTAATAGGCTCCATGGCACATAGGAGTAGAATGGCAACAATGGCCATAGTCAAATAGATCATTACAATGGAGGCAGCCTGCCGGAGCATATCACGATCCAGAGAATAGCAGAAAGCATGATCCCTCCTGCGGCCTCTGGCGGAGGTCCATGTGCACAGCAGAAGCACCGCAACGGTGGTTGTTTTCATGCCGCCTGCCGTGGAGCCGGGAGATCCTCCAATGAGCATCAGCACATTGGTCAGCAGATTGCCGGATTCGGACAGCTTGTTCAGGTCCAAGGTGTTAAAGCCTGCCGTCCGAGGCGTTACAGACTGGAAGAAGGCTGCCAGCAGCTTCTGAGGCACAGTCAGTCCCTCCATTGCCGCATTCCATTCAAAGATCAGGAACAGGAGCCAGCCTCCAAAAAGCAGAGCTGCAGAGCTCACCAGAACCAGCTTGGTATGAAGCTGGTATTTCGAAAAATGAAATCCCTGATTCCGAATATCTCTCCATACAAGGAAGCCCAGACCTCCAATGATGATCAAAGCCGAAAGCGTCAGCGTAACCAAAGGATCTGCAACATAGTGGGTCATAGAGGAGAAAGGCGCTCTGCCGCCCATCAAATCAAAGCCTGCATTGCAGAAGGCAGAAACAGAGTGGAACGCCGAGAACCACAGCCCCTTCCCGAAGCCGAATTCAGGGATAAAGCGGATCGCCAGCAGCGCAGCACCCAACGCCTCGATCACAAAGGTAAAGGGAATGATCCTGCGTATCAGGCTGCCGATGCCGCTAAGGGTCATATTCCCCGCAGACTGCATCAAAACAATGCGGTTATACAATCCCAGTCTCTTCCCCAATGCGAAGGAGAACAGGGTAATCACCGTCATTAATCCCAAGCCTCCGATCTGGATCAGCAGCAGAATCACGACCTGTCCGAAGCCTGTCCAGCTCGTAAAGGTATCCAGAACCACCAATCCCGTAACACAGGTGGCGCTGGTTGCAGTAAACAGTGCATCCAAGAAGCTCACCGGCTCCCCCTTCGAGGATACAGGTAGCATAAGAAGCAAGGCACCCACCAGGATCACCATAAGAAAGCCGAAAGCGATCAGACGGGTAGGCGACATACGAATCTTCATAACACCCTCCTATTGGTTATAAGAATAGCAAGCCGCTGATAATTCCCGCTGCAGCAGAGCAGAGGATCAGAATAATCGGACTGACCTTCTTCAGTGCCAGTACCAGCATCGTCAGGAATATCACCGCAGAGCACAGGAACTCCGCCGTTAGCAAACTGGTCCATGCGATCCCGGTGCTAAGGAACACTGTAGGGAGCATACCGAACACCGCACCTGCCATAAGCCCCACTACCGTTGCACGGAGGGCAAACATGGCGCCGGATACCAGCTTACTGTTCTTAAAGCGGATGTAACACTTGGCTACGATCAGAATGACAATAAATGAGGGCAGCACTACGCCCAAGGTAGCACACACGGATCCAAGGACCCCTCCCACTTCTGCGCCGACATAGGTGGATATATTCACTGCAAAGGGACCGGGAGTAGATTCAGACACTGCCACGAAGTCCACAATCTCTTCTAAGGTCAGCCAACCCTTTTCCAGAACCTTCTGCTGGATCAGGGGCAGCATGGCATAGCCGCCGCCGAAGGTAAACAGACCAACGGTAAAGAAGGTGTAGAACAGCTCTAAGTAGATCATTCCTTCACTGATCATTCCATCCACCCCTTTCTTCTGGCATAGCCGCAGTAGAGCATTCCTGCCACAGCGCACAGAGCAATGAGAGCAATGACGCTCCAATCCAATATAGCCGACCACAGGAAGGCTGCTATCATGATCGTAATACCGAACACCCCATGATCCGCCCGCTTGAAGAAGTTGACCACTGCTTTCACAATGAGAGCCAACACACCGGCGCGGATGCCAAAGAAGGCATACTGTACGATTCGATTATCCATGATCTTCCTCAGGAAGAAGGCAATGAGCAGAATGATCACCAGTGAGGGCAGCACCACTCCTAAGGTTGCCATAGCAGAGCCCAGAACCCCACAGCTACGGTAGCCAACAAAGGTTGCAGAGTTAATGGCGATAGGTCCTGGAGTGGATTCCGCAATTGCCACGATGTCAGAAATTTCCTTTTTATCAATAAGCTTACGCTTTTCTGCGGTTTCATATTCGATTAGAGGGATCATGGCGTAGCCGCCGCCGAAGGTAAAGGCTCCGATCTTGAAGAAGATCCCGAAAAGCTCCAGAGCCTTCTTCCATTTTTCTTTCATAGTCATATTATTTGCCTCCTTTTCTCTCCTAAGTATACTCAAAAAACCTCCAAAAGGCAACTGCGAAATCTTGTTTCGTAAACAGTTTGAAAATTATTTTGAAAAATCAAGAAAAACAGTTGAATTTTGACTCAAAATATCATAGAATATCGTGGGTAAGCTCTTACGCAAAAATTTTGCCCTGTTGAGGTCGTGTTCTAAGCTATGATCAATATCGTTTTAGTCGAACCCGAGATCCCACAGAATACGGGGAACATCGCCCGTACCTGTGCCGCCACCGGTGCTGTCCTCCATTTGATCGAGCCTCTTGGCTTCGATATTTCTGCCTCCGCTGTGAAGCGTGCAGGGCTGGACTACTGGAATCTGGTAGATGTTCGGGTGTACAAGTCTCTGGATGCCTTCTTTGAGCAGAACCGTATTTCTCAAATGCGGCTGTTCTCCACCAAGGCTCCTGCTGCCTATACCGAGGTCGACTACGAGGAAGGCTGCTACCTCTTCTTCGGCAAAGAAACAAAGGGGCTGCCTGAAAGCTTTTTGATGCAGCACTACGAGGATTGTGTCCGGATCCCCATGCGGGAGCAAGCTCGGAGTCTGAACCTGAGCAACAGCGTTGCCGTGGCTGTCTTTGAAGCCCTGCGTCAACAAAATTTCCCACATCTCAAGGATCACGGGAAAATGAAAGAGGAAGCCTCCTCTTACGCTCCCAATCTTTAACTTACATTTGGAGGGTTTTTATGAACTACAACAAGAAATCCGTAGAAGAGATCGAAGTCCGTGGCAAGCGTGTTCTGTGCCGCTGCGATTTCAACGTCCCCACCAAGGAAGGCAAGATCACCAGTGACAAGCGTATTGTTGCTGCTCTGCCCACCATCGAGTACCTGATCAAGAACGGCGCTCGTGTGATCCTGTGCTCCCACATGGGCAAGCCCAAGGGTGAGTGGAAGCCTGAGCTGTCCCTGAAGATCGTTGCAGATCGTCTCAGTGAGCTGCTGGGTAAGGAAGTCATCATGGCTGCCGATGTAGTCGGCGAGGATGCCAAGGCTAAGGCCGCTGCTCTGCAGGATGGCGATGTCATGCTCATCGAGAATGTACGCTACATTAAGGGAGAGACCAAGAACGATCCCGAGCTGTCCAAGGAACTGGCTTCCATGGCTGACATTTTTGTCAACGATGCCTTCGGCACCGCCCACCGTGCACACTCCTCCACCGCAGGCGTAGCAGACTATCTGCCCGCTGTCAGTGGCTATCTGGTACAGAAGGAAGTTTCCATCATGGGCAAGGCTCTGGCAGATCCCGACCGTCCCTTCGTGGCAATTCTGGGTGGCTCCAAGGTCTCCGACAAGCTCAATGTCATCAACAACCTGCTGGAGAAGGTCAACACCCTGATCATCGGCGGCGGCATGGCATACACCTTCTTGGCTGCTAAGGGCTACGGCATCGGCAAGTCCCTGCTGGACGAAGAGAAGCTGGAATACTGCCGTGACATGATGGCTAAGGCAGCAGAAAAGGGCGTAAAGCTCCTGCTCCCCATCGACACCGCTATCGTAGAGTCCTTCCCCTCTCCCATTGATGCCGAGATCGAGGTCGCTTACTGTGGCTGCGATGCCATCCCCGAGAATATGATCGGCGTAGACATCGGCCCGGAAAGCTGCAAGCTCTTCGCAGAGGCTGTGAAGGAAGCTAAGACCGTTGTTTGGAACGGCCCCATGGGCGTGTTCGAGAACCCCACTCTGGCAAAGGGTACCATCGCTATTGCGCAGGCTCTGGCCGACAGTGATGCCGTGACCATCGTTGGCGGCGGCGACAGTGCAGCAGCCTGCGAACAGTTGGGCTTTGCCAATGAGATCACCCATATTTCCACCGGCGGCGGTGCAAGCCTGGAGTTCTTAGAAGGTCTGGAGCTGCCCGGTATTGCCTGCCTGCAGGATAAATAAGTTTTTACAAAATACTATTATATATTTAAGGAGATTATCCCCATCATGAACAGAAAGTATCGCAAGACTCTGATCGCCGGCAATTGGAAAATGAACAAGACCCCCTCCGAGACCAAGGCTTTTATGACCGAACTGAAGGCCATTCTCCCCAGAGGTCGTTGGTGTGACATCGCCCTGTGCGTTCCTTCCGTTTGCATCCCCGCTGCTGTCCGTGCTACCCGTGATACCCGTGTGGGCATCGGTGCAGAGAACTGCAATGCAAATGCTTCCGGTGCATATACCGGTGAGATTTCTACCTCTATGCTGGTAGATGCAGGCTGTAAGTATGTCATCATCGGTCACTCCGAGCGCCGTGAAATGGGCGAGACCGATGCAGAGGTCAATGCCAAGACTTTAGCTGCCCTGAACGCCGGTCTGATCCCCATCGTCTGCTGCGGCGAAACTCTGGAACAGCGTGAGAGCGGCATTACCGAGGAATGGATCACTATGCAGATCAAGCTGGCCCTTGCAGGCATCAGCGAGGACAAGATCCGCAAGGTCGTCATCGCCTATGAGCCCATTTGGGCAATCGGCACCGGCAAGACCGCTACCCCCGAGCAGGCTGAGGAAGTCTGCCAGCACATCCGTACCGTCGTCCGCAAGCTCTTCGGCTCCAAGAACGCTCGTGCTACCACCATTCTCTACGGTGGCTCCATGAACGACAAGAACGCCTACGAGCTGCTGGCTCAGCCCGACATTGACGGCGGTCTCATCGGCGGTGCAAGCTTGGTTCCCGAGAAGTTCGTTAAGATCATCGAAGACGCCAACCAGCCCACCACCTAATTCCAACATAAAACACCCCATCGGCTCTGCTAAAACAACAGCAGAGCCGATGTTTTTATACCACAAAGCAAAAAACAGCACCTCAAATTCCGATTTATCGAACAGTTTGATTTACCCCTTCGTAGGGGCGCGCATTGCGCGTCCGGTTCATGGCGTAACGCCATGAACACAAAAACCACCGAAAATGATGTAATTT
>JAGBGB010000073.1 GCA_017936205.1 Oscillospiraceae bacterium | reverse complement strand
TACATCATTTTCGGTGGTTTTTGTATTCATGCCGTTCCGCCATGAACCGGACGCGCAATGCGCGCCCCTACGAAGGGGTAAATCAAACTGCGCGATAAATCGGAATTTGACCGAGAGGGGGTCTGTTGACGGAACACTGTCAACTGTCCACTACCCACTGTCCACTGTCTGCTGCCTGCTGTCTGCTTGTTTTATCGATTCATAATGGATGCCTTATACTCACTGGGGGTCATGTGGGTGAAGGATTTGAAGCATTTGGAGAAGTATTGGGGATTGTCGAAGTGGAGCAGATCGGAGATCTGTGCCATATTGTAGGTGCCTTCTCGGATCAGCTTTTTGGCTTCTTTGATCTTTAATTCGTTGTAGTATTTCATGATGCCGTTCTTGCGGTATTGGGCGAAGAGCTGCTTGACGGTGCTTTCGCTTTTTCCTACGGCTTCTGCCACATCCCGGATGGCGAGCTTTCCGTATACCTGCTGCTGCAGGTAGTCTAAGATCTCCTTGACAGGGTAGGGGACATCCATGCCATCGATGACATAGCTGCGGCGGAGGTTTTTGCTGACCACATCCGTATTCCGGGATAGCTTGATCAGGAAGATCTCCAACAGATTCTTGGTCATTTGGCTGCTGCCGAAGGGGGCTCCCTCGATGCGTTCCAGCTTCTGCAGCAGGGGATTCCTTTCGTCCACCAGCTTGAAGCAGGACAGCCCTTCTTCAAAGAGTGTAGACAGCAGGCTCTTTTCCTCCGGGTTCAGGCGGAAGATCTTCCCCTCAAAGTCGTTCATGGCACGGCTGCGGCATTCGAAGGTCAGGATGCTCACATTGGGGGCGCTGCGGTGGTCTCCGGACAGATTGTGGAATTCGTTGGGCTTGTGGAAGGTCATTTCTCCGCTTTTCAGGACGAATTTGTTCCGATCGGCGGTGCAGAGCATTTCCCCCTTGTCGATGTAGACCATTTCCCAGAAATCATGGCTTTCCCCTTCGTAGGAAAAGTTCTTGGAAAACTCCATATAGAAGATGGTGATGATCTTCTCTACATTGAAAACCCTTTCAAAGCTGACCCTTGTAAAATTATCTTTCATGTGCCTTTACCTCTGTCTGATTTTACACTTATTATAACCGATTTTGCACTCCCACGCAAGTCCTTGCTTGCTATAATGGATTATATAAATGTCACAAAAATTATGGAAAAAGGAGGATAAAATATGTACACAGTTCTGGTAATCTCCTGTCATCCCGATGATATGGAGATTGCATGTGCCGGCACCCTGCTCAAGTGCAAGGAGCGTGGAGATCGTGTTGTCATTTGCCACCTGTCCAGCGGCAATTTGGGACATGAGATCATTCCGCCTGATGAGCTGACCCTTATGCGTGCCAAGGAGGTGGAGCGTTCCGCAGCCATTGGAGGCTTCGAGGTCATTCATTCATCCTTTGATGATCTTGCTATCTATGACAACAACAAGGAGGCGCGGGACAAGGTGGTGGATGTGATCAAGTCTGTAGATCCGGACTTCATTATCACTCACGACCCCAACGACTATATGCCCGACCACAATGCAGTATCTCGTCTGGTCTTCGATGCCAGCTTTACTGCCACCCTGCCCAACTACCACACCAAGGTAGAGGGACGAGCCAGAATGGTGCCCATTTACTACATGGATACCCTGTGCGGTGTGAACTTCAACCCCACAGAATATGTAGATGTGAGCGATTACATTGACAAGAAGTTAGAGATGCTGGAGTGCCACGAATCCCAGATCGTCTGGATGCGGGATCACGACCACATTGACTTCCCGGATATGGTCAAGACCTGCTGCCGTTACAGAGGCTTCCAGTGCGGTGCAGACTATGCCGAGGGCTTCAAGCAGTGCCAGGTCTACCTGAAGGGTACGACCAAGCGATATCTGCCCTAACCCCCAAGGGCGTGGCAGTGGACAGTTGACAGTGTTCTGCCAATAGACTGCTCTGTTAAATTCCCGATTTTTCGTACCATTCGTAGGGGCGCGCATTGCGCGTCCGACAACCGCCAAGAATTGGTGGTTGTGAAAAACGGTTCGATTTTTTGGGAAATACATTATTTTCGGTGTTTTTTGTGTTCATGGCGTTACGCCATGAACCTGACGCGCAATGCGCGCCCCTACGAAGGGGTAAATCAAATAATACTAAGGAGAAACTACTATGGATTTTAATTCTACCGTTAAGGGCTCTGCATTAGAGGGCTTCTATCCTGCAGGATGGGATTTTGAGAAGATCGATGCTTGCATCGACACCCCCGAAAGCATTACGGAGCATCAGGCTCATTGGAATGACTGCTTTACTCCCATCAAGTGTGACAACCTTGAGGAATTCAACACCTACATGGGTCATGAGATCGCTCTGCAGATCAAGCTTGCCAAGGAGCGTGGGGAGAAGATTGCCTTCATCCTGCCTGTTGGCCCCATGGGTATGTATAAATGGGTGGTCTACTTCCTGACCGAGTGGAAGGTGGCATGTGACCACGTTTATACCTTCAATATGGACGAGTGGGCAGACGGAGAGGGTAACACCCTGCCTCCTGAGAACCACGGCTCCTTCCAGTATGCCATGGAGAACGCTCTGTTCAACCCGTTGGGCGAGCTGACCGTTCCCAAGGAGCAGCGGAACTTCGCCACCAAGGACAATCTGCCTACCTATCCCGAGAAGATCGCTGCCCTCAAGGCAGAGGGCGCAAAGCTGGTTCTGGTGTACGGCATCGGCAGAATGTGCCACATTGCCTTCTGGGAGCCCACCTTCGCTGCTGACTTTGAGACCGATGCTGAGTGGGAGGCTGCTCCCTACCGCATCGGTGCCAAGATCCATCCCCTTACCGTGGAGCAGAATGCACTGACCAGCTTCAAGTCCAGAACTCCTCTGGTTCCCTGCAGAGCCAACACCATTGGCCCCGGCCTGTTCCTGAAGGCAGACTATGCCATCGGCGGTGCTGACGGCACGTTAGGCAGAGGCATGCAGTGGCAGGGACTGTCCCTGTGGATGACCCTCCGTCATGAGAAGACTCCTTGGATCACCTCCTCCTACATCCCTACCATTCCCGGCAGACTGTTCTTCCTCAGTGAGCTGGCAGGCCCTCTGGAAGCAGAATGCAACTAATATGAACCATACAGAAAAGACCGGCATTGCCCTCTGCGGCAATCTGCTGGTAGATCAGATCAACCATATCGGCGCCTATCCCAAAGTCGGGGAGCTGACCAAGATCACAGGTTTAAGCAAGTCCGTAGGCGGCTGCGTGCCCAATGTAGGCATTGACCTGAAGAAAATCTGCCCTGAGCTTACCGTCCATGCCATTGGCAGCATCGGTGCGGATGACAATGGACAGTATGTGCGGCAGATCCTGTCCGAGAAGGGCTTGGAGCTGTCCGGGCTGAAAACCGTAGAGGATGCCACCAGCTTCACTCAGGTTATGAGTGTCACAGGCGGGCAGAGGACCTTCTTCACCTACGCAGGCGCTGACGGGAGCCTATGCGCAGAGGATCTGGATTTTTCCGAGAATGCACCGAGGATGCTTCACTTAGGCTACTTCCTCCTTCTCAAGAGGGTGGACGAGGGAGAGGGGCTGAGGATCCTGCAAAAAGCAACCGAAGCAGGGATCCGCACCTCCATCGATCTGGTCAGTGAGAATTCCGACCGGTATTCTCTGGTGCTGCCCTGTCTGCCTTATACGGACTATTTGATCATCAACGAGTTAGAGGCAGGGAAGCTGGCAGGAATGGAGCCGATTCCTGAGAATTTAGATGCCATTGCTCAGAAGCTGAAGGATTTGGGTGTACGGAAGAAAGTCATTATCCATATGCCTGACCGTGCCCTGTGCTGCTCCGAGAAGGGGCTGACGGTGGTTCCTTCCTATGACATTCCCAAGGAGCAGATCGTAGGCACCACGGGAGCCGGAGATGCCTTCTGTGCCGGAGCCCTGTATGCCATTTACTGTGGCAGATCCGACAAGGAGATTCTGGAATTTGCTTCTTCTGCTGCGGTCACCGCCCTGAGCAGTGCGGATGCCACCGGGGGACTGCGAACAGAGGCAGAGATTATGGAGTATTGCAAACAATTTAGGAGAAAACAACTATGCTTGTAAATTTAAACGATGTACTGAAGAAGGCACAGCAGGAGCATTATGCCGTTGGTCTCTTCAATACCACTGACACAGATATGCTTGAGGCTGTGATCGCAGCGGCAGAGGAGCTCCGTTCTCCTGTGATCATCGGCACTGCTGAGGTGCTGCTTCCTGCAGGGGAGCTGAAGCTGATCGCTCCTGCGATCATTGCCGCTGCCAAGAGAGCGACCGTACCCGTTGTGGTGCACTATGACCACGGCTTGACCTTCCATCGCTGCATGGAGGCATTGCAGTTAGGCTTCTCCTCCGTCATGTTCGACGGCTCTGCGGGAGAGTACGATAAGAATATTGCAGATACCTGTGAGATCGTGAAGATCGCCCACGCCTTCGGTGCCAGCGTAGAAGGGGAGATCGGTCATGTGGGACAGGCTGCCTCTGAGGACAACCTGCATACAGATATGTACACCACCGCCGACGAGGCAGAGGCTTATGTGAAGGCTACGGGGGTGGATGCCCTCGCCATTGCCATCGGCACTGCCCACGGGGTATATAAGACCAAGCCGCAGCTGAATCTGGAACGGCTCTGTGAGATCCGTCAGCGGATCGACACCCCTCTGGTGCTCCACGGCGGCAGCGGACTGTCTGACGAGGACTTCCGCAACACCGTTCGGGACGGCATTGCCAAGATAAATATCTTCACAGACCTGTGTCTTGCAGGCAACCGTGCTATGAAGGACGGTCTGGAACAGGGACTTGCCTATCTGGACATTCGGAATCTGAAGGTTCAATATATTAAAGAAGTCGTTATGAATAAGATCCGCCTCTTCGGATCGGAAAATAAAGCATAAGGAGACGAGCTGATATGAAGAAAGTCAGATGGTGTATCATCGGTGCCGGCGGTATTGCAGACCGTCGCTCCATCCCCGGCATGCTTCTGGATCCACACAATGAGATCGTAGCTGTTATGGATGCGGTTCCCACTGTAGCTCAAGCTGTGGCTGAGAAGTACGGATTCCCCAACTACTTTTCCAACGCAGAGGAAATGCTGAAGACGGTTCCCTGTGATGCGGTCTACATTGCAACCCCCGTATTCTGCCACTATGAGCAGGCCATGCTCGCCCTGAAGTACGGCTGCAATGTGTTTATGGAGAAGCCCATTACCCTCTCCGCCAAGGAGGGCAAGAAGCTGCTGGATGCCTTCAAGAAGGCAGATAAGCAGCTGATGATCGGCTACATGATGGGCTACCATAATCTCCATGTAAAGGCTCGGAACCTGATCCAAAGCGGCGGCTTGGGAGATGTGAACCTGTTTAAGCTCCAGTTCACCTGCTGGTATC
The DNA here is from genome assembly GCA_017936205.1 of Oscillospiraceae bacterium. Lineage (GTDB taxonomy): Bacteria > Bacillota > Clostridia > Oscillospirales > Oscillospiraceae > JAZOXB01. The sequence continues at coordinate 1,987 of JAGBGB010000073.1, read as the reverse complement.
CCGATATTCCCGGTGCGTGGAGACAGACCAGAGCCTACAGCGGCGGCGGCGCCATTATGGATCTGGCAGTTCACTGTATGGAGCTCTTCACCTCCATAACAGGGGAAGACTTCCAGAAGTGCACCGCATACTTTACCACCAAGACCTTCAACTACGAGGTGGAGGACTCCGCTGTGATCACCTTCAAGTCCGAGAAGGGCATCCTGGGTCACATTGATGTAAACTTCAATGTTCCCGACAATGCCGCTACAGGCAAGATGGAGATCTACGGCACTGCAGGCAGCATCATTACCGAGGGTACTCTGTCTCAGGAAGAGGCCGGTAAGATGAAGTACATCTACTCCCCTCAGGGAGACTACGAGGCACAGCAGCAGCGTGTTACGGGCAAGGCTATGACTTACTACGGTAAGGGCGGCAATATGTACACCAAGCAGTTTGCGGCCTTCAATAAGCTGATCCTCAGCGGCAAGAGAGATTATACCAATGCAGAGCGTGCCCTGCGGATCCAGGAGCTCTGTGATCATATGTACAAGCACAATCAATATTAATTCAAAAATTTTAAGAAAGTGGTGAATGAAATGGCAAAGTCTACTGATTTCCGTTACAACACAGGTGCGACCCGTGTCCCCTGGCCCGCAGTTGGTGAGAACTACAACAAGGAAGATCTCATGGCTGTCATCCGCTTCCTTATGAAGGGCGAGGGCCCTGAGTACGAAGCAGCCATTCAGGCTGTGGAGGCAGAGGTAGAGAAGCTGGATAAGCTGTCCACCCCTCCCGGAAAGCTGTCCCTTGGCCCCAATGTTGAGGCTGCTGAGGCTGCCTGCGACGCATACCTGAAGACCAGCGGCTCCACATTCGTTGCCAACGCAACGGCAGGCTTCGAGATCGCTTACAAGTATGCCAATCTGCAGCCCGGTGATGAGGTCATCGTTCCTGCCATCACCTTCATTGCAACTATGGCTTACCCACTATCCGTAGGTGCTAAGCTGGTCTTTGCAGATCTGGATCCCAGAACCTGCAACATGGATCCCAAGGATGTGGAGAAGAAGATCACCCCCAAGACCAAGATGATCGTTCCCGTTCACATTGGCGGCTATCCCTGCGATATGGATGCCATTATGGAGATCGCCAACAAGCATGATATTCTGGTTCTGGAAGATGCTGCCCATGCCTTCGGTGCTATGTACAAGGGCAAGATGGTAGGCACCATCGGCCACTTCGGCGCATACAGCTTCCATGAGGTCAAGAACTGCACCTCCTTCGGTGAAGGCGGCATTCTGACCACCAATGTAGATGCCTTCCGTCCCTACATGAAGCGTTCTCGCTTCTTCGGCTGCAACTTCGACACCCCCATTAAGAACTGGCTCTATGATGTCAACGCCATGCCCGGCAAGTACGGCCCCTTCGTAGCACAGAACAGCTCCACCACCGAGATCCAGGCTCTGGGTCTGAAGCTGCAGGTAGAGCGTTACGACAAGATCCTTGCCGAGAGAAAGGCTGCTGCGGAATACGTGACCAAGCGTCTGTCCGGCAATCCTGCCATCATTCCGCAGGATACAGAGAACCCCGATGTGGTTCCCACCTACCATCTGTACCTGTTGGAGATCGACCCTGCCAAGGCAGGGGGCGATGTACAGACCCTGAAGGCAAAGCTCACGGAGAAGGGTGTTACCAACATTCCTCACTTCGGGCCGCTCTTCCACTTCGATGTGCTGAAGACCTATGGCTACGACATGGACGAGATCGCGAAGACCTGCCCCGTCTGCGAGGATCTGTTCAACAACCGCTTCACCCATCTGCCCATCTATGGCCTCACCGGCGAGCAGCTTGAATATATGTGCGATGCCATTCTGGAAGCCGTAGCTGAAATGCAGGAAGGCAAGTAAGTCCAAAAAGCCTGTAAATACCACCGCCCCGAAGCAGCCCAAAGCTGCTTCGGGGCTCTGTGTTGTAGTGGACAGTGGACAGTTGACAGTGGACAGTTATC